>CAZDMY010000008.1:0-19065 GCA_964506405.1 uncultured Dehalococcoidia bacterium
CTTGTATTATCGGCTAAATGTATTGGCGCTTAATATTCCGCCATTGCGCGAACGGCGTGACGATATCCCTCTTCTCGCAGATTATTTTTTGAAACATCACATCGAAAAAACAGGAAAAAATGTAACATCATTTTCACCTGAAGCCATGAGTTTTTTAACCGGATGGGATTGGCCCGGCAATGTAAGGGAACTTGAAAATGTTGTTGAAAGATCTGTTATTTTATGCAGCCAAAATGTCATTTTGCCTTCGGCAAGGAAATCTCCGAACTCCTTGATGTCAAGAAGAAGGAATGGGAACGCGCCATCAGGCATACAATTCGAATACTCAAGGATGAATTCGCCAAAGCCGGACTGGAAGCTGAGATTGAGGGCCGGTCCAAGAGCATCCACAGCATTTACAAAAAGATGCACCGGTACGCAGACCAGGGAAAGGAGATCACTGATATCCATGATCTGATGGCCGTACGCGTGCTGGTAAACCAGGTTTACGATTGCTACAATGCTCTGGGGATTATCCATAACCTCTGGCACCCCCTGCCGGGCCAGTTCGATGACTACATTGCCAACCCGCGTGGCAATATGTATCAGTCTCTTCATACAACCGTGATGGCGCTTCAGGGCAGGGCGCTTGAAATCCAGATCCGCACCTATGAGATGCACAGCATCAACGAATACGGCGTGGCAGCGCACTGGCTTTATAAAGAAGGCAGTAAGAAGGATATGCGCTTTGAAGAAAAGATGGCATGGTTGCGACAACTGATGGAGTGGCAGCAGGATCTTAGTGGAGCTGCCTTTTTTGAAACGATTAAGACCGATATTTTCAAAGATCAGGTATACGTGTTTACGCCGATGGGAGAGATAAAGGAACTTCCCTTGGGCTCAACACCGCTGGATTTTGCCTACCGCGTTCATACTGATGTCGGCCATCGGTGTACCGGAGCTAAGGTGAATGATCGAATCGTGCCTCTCACTTATCAGCTTCAAAACGGCGATGCGGTGAGCATTATCACAACTAAAGCGGATCGCGGGCCCAGCCTTGACTGGCTGAATCCTGAATCAGGTTATGTCAAAAGCAGCCACGCGCGTGAGAAGATCCGGCAGTGGTTCCGTAAGCGCGAGCGGGTGGAAAACCTGGAACAGGGAAAGAGCCTGTTTGATAAGGAACGTAAGCGCCTTGGGATCAACAACAGTGTCGACGAAGTTGCAAGGCTGTTCAATTACGCCGATTCAAACGAGTTCCTGATCGCTATCGGTTGTGGTGATATCAGTGTGGGACAGATCGGCCCAAAGCTCGCGCCCCGTACCGATGACGAATCCCAGTTTTTAAAACCTCCCACTCGAGCGCCCAAAGGACCCCAGGTGACCACGGGTGTTCAGGTGATGGGTGTCGGAGACTTGCTTACCCATATCGCTCCCTGCTGTAATCCCGTTCCCGGCGATGCGATCGTAGGATATATTACACGGACGAAGGGGGTTACTATCCATCGCAAGGATTGCCCTAATATCACCAGCACCGACGAGCCGGAAAGGCTTATCGATGTAAACTGGGGCTCTCAGCATGAATCGTATCCTGTTTCCATCAGAGTAACCGCGAATGACCGCGTTGGTCTGCTGAAGGATATCACCACTACCA
The DNA here is from genome assembly GCA_964506405.1 of uncultured Dehalococcoidia bacterium. GTDB lineage: Bacteria > Chloroflexota > Dehalococcoidia > SZUA-161 > SpSt-899 > JBGLNL01. The sequence goes on from CAZDMY010000008.1 coordinate 1,634, forward strand.
TTTCGGAAACAAAAACGAATATTACCTCTATCTCGAGTAAGGACAACTCCGATGGGACGGCTTCGATTTCCCTGACGGTAGAAATTAACGGAATTGCGCATTTGAGCCGCCTTTTATCCAAGCTTGAAAATCTTCGAGGGGTTATCAGCGCCAACCGTACCACACCAGGAAAGAAAAAAAGGAGCCCACGCGCATCCTCCAAATCTAGAATCGCATGAAACAACCGGAAACTCAGGTCCGGTCGCTTCCTCATAAAACCGGTGTCTACCTCTTCAGAAACGATAGGGGAACGGTGATCTATGTTGGGAAAGCATCGGATCTAAGAAATCGCGTCCGTTCCTATTTTTCCTCTCATCCGGATACGCCAAAGATTCGGAAAATGATCCCGATGATATCGGATATTGATTTCTTTCTTACGGAATCGGAACAAGAGGCACTGATTCTTGAGAGCAATCTTATAAAAAAATATCAGCCTCCTTTTAATGTCCGGCTTAAAGACGATAAAAGCTACCCGTACATCAAGATAACCGCAGAAGCATGGCCCCGTGTGACAATCACCCGGCATCTCAAAGAAGACGGCAGCAGGTACTTCGGGCCTTATGCCAACGCGGGCTCCATTCGTCGGACCCTTAACTGGATCAACAAAGTATTCCCCTACCGCACCTGTCGGAAAACGATCACCGGCAACGAAAGTCGACCATGCCTGAAATACCATATTAATCGATGCGCCGGTCCCTGTATCGGCGCAGTCAGCCCACAAGAGTACACCGAAATTATTGGCCGGGTCGCGCTTTTCCTGAAGGGAAAGCAGGATCAGGTACTTCGCCAACTGAAACAGAAAATGGCTCAATCGGCCAAAAAACTCGAGTTTGAAAAAGCGGCCGCTCTACGGGATCAGATTCAAGCACTGGAAAGGCTCGTCGGAGAGCAACGGGTTATTTCCAGTAGTCGCGTCAACGAAGATGCCATTGCATTTGCCCAGGAGAAAAACCACGCCTGCGCCCAGGTCTTCTTTGTTCGTGAAGGCAAACTGGTGGGGAAAGAACACTTCGTACTTGAAGGAACTCAGGACGAACAACCCGGGAGAATCATCACCACGTTTATAGAGCAGTTCTACAATAAAAGACCCGAAATCCCGCCCCGGATACTCCTGCAATTCGAACCTGAAGATAAGGAACTGATCAGGGGCTGGCTTCGAACCAGGCGGGGGAAACAGGTGCACCTTATTGCCCCGCAGCGCGGCGAAAAACGGCAACTCTTAGCAATGGCAGCCGAGAACGCGGCAGAACGGCTGCAGCAACTCCATATCAAATGGCTTACCGATTCGGGCAAAACGGGTGCGGCCCTGGAGGAGCTCAAGAAACAACTGAACTTGCCCCGGATGCCAAAGCGGATCGAATGCTATGATATCTCGAATATCCAGGGGAAGGCCGCGGTGGGCAGTATGGTCGTTTTTGAAGACGGTCAGCCCAGGAATTCCCTTTATCGAAGATTCAAAATCAAGTCGGTCAGCGGAATCGACGATTACGCCATGATGGCGGAAGTGCTCCGGCGACGGTTCGGCAGAGCGCACCTTCATAGCGATTCGGATCGTCAAAACGACTGGGAAATGCCGGATTTGATCCTCATTGACGGGGGACGCGGGCATCTGAACGCAATATTGCAGCTTACGCGAAAACTGGAAATTCCTTCACTCCCCCTGGCCAGCATCGCCAAGGAAAACGAAGAGGTTTACATACCCGATGTCCCCGATCCTATCATCCTGCCCCGTAATTCCCAGGGACTCTACCTGCTGCAACGCATCCGCGATGAAGCACACAGGTTTGCGATCTCATATCATACCAAAGTTCGCAGGAAATCCGCTTTCACTTCACGCCTGGACCAGATTCCCGGGATTGGACCAAATCGAAAGCGCAATTTATTGAAGCGATTCGGTTCCATCAAGGGAATTGCGGCAGCTTCTATAGATGAACTTGCTGCCGTACCCGGTATGACCCGATCCCTGGCTGAACGACTGAAAGATACTGTTTAACAAAGCAATTTGCGAATCTTAGTTGACCCATCTTCCTGTTAGCGTCTATAATAGACTAGATTGTCCCTCATGGATCGGCGATGTCTTTACATGAGTCTTGCGGTGTTTTCGGTATCTATGCTCCGGGTGAAGACGTAGCCAGATTATCCTATTTTGCCCTCTTTGCCCTCCAGCACCGCGGGCAGGAAAGTGCCGGAATTGCCACCAGTAACCACCACTCGATTTCACTCCATGCTGATATGGGACTTGTTTCGCAAGTATTCGACGAACATATCCTGAGCCACCTGAAGGGGAACATCGCCATCGGGCACAACCGATACTCAACTACAGGCTCAAGCCATTCCGCCAATGCCCAGCCAATCATTGTCTCAAGCCCACTGGGGGATATCGCACTGGGACACAACGGAAACTTAATCAATGCCGGCTATCTTCGCTCGGAACTTGAATCGCAAGGCTACGTATTCAACAGTACCACCGATTCAGAAGTTATCGCCCATTTGCTGGCATCGGCTCCCGGTAATGATATCGTTGAAAAAATGAGATACACCATGAACCGGCTGCAAGGAGCATACAGCCTGGTAATTATGATGAAAGATAAGCTCATCGGCGCCAGAGATTTCCTGGGAGTTCGCCCTTTGTGCCTGGGTACTATCAACGGTAAAGGATGGGCTATATCCTCCGAGAGCTGTGCTCTGGATCAGATCGGTATTGAGTACAAGCGTCCCGTCCAGCCGGGTGAAATCATCGTGATTGATGAGGGCGGATTTCACAGTTACCCCAACGCAAATCCACCTGAGGAAAGGGGTCTGTGCATTTTTGAATATATCTATTTTGCGCGTCCGGACAGCACCATTGGCGGGCGACGCCTTTATCCGGCCAGACAGGCTATGGGCGCGGGCCTGGCCCGCGAACATCCGGTAGATGCCGATATCGTGATCGGGGTGCCCGATTCCGCCACCGCTGCCAGCGTCGGGTATTCCCAGGAATCGGGAATTCCGTTCGGTGAAGGGTTGCTTAAGAGCCGGTATGTCGGTCGAACCTTCATTCAACCGCACCAGCGGCTCAGGGATATGGGTGTCCGGCTGAAGTTCAGCCCGTTACCCGAGGCACTGGAAGGTAGGCGTGTGGTGGTGGTTGATGACAGCATTGTCCGGGGCACCACGACCCCCCGTATTGTGGAATTGCTTCGCAGAGCGGGCGCTAAGGAAATCCACTTTCGTATCTGTGCCCCACCTATCCGCTATCCGTGTGTCTTCGGAATCGATATGGCCTCAAGACGGGAGCTCATTGCTGCCCAGAAAACCATCCCCGAAATCTGTAAACTCATTGGCGCCGATTCGCTTGGGTACCTGAGCATCAACGGGCTGATCGAGGCAGTATCTTTGCCCAGGGAAATGTTCTGCCTGGCATGCTTCACCGGAGAGTATCCTGTACCCATTCAGTTGGAACTCGATAAATTCGTTTTCGAGACAGCCTGAAACAACTCATTAAAGGGGTCCCAATGCCTGAACAACAGGATAAACAAACCTATGCGGCTTCCGGCGTGAACATCGAGGCAGCGGATCAGGCACTCGAACTAATCAAAAAACATGTTCGCTCGACCTTACGGCCCGAGGTTTTAGGGAGCCTGGGGTTCTTCGGCGGTTTGTTCGAACTCAAAGCGTACGACAACCCTGTGCTCGTCTCGAGCGCGGACGGAGTGGGAACCAAGCTCAAGATCGCTTCAGTGCTCGGGATCCACGACACCATCGGAATCGATCTGGTCAATCATTGTGTCAATGATATCCTCACCTGTGGGGCAGAGCCTCTGTTTTTCCTCGATTATCTCGGCGTGGGAAAACTCGATCCAGAACAAGCAGGAGATGTGGTAAAGGGACTGGCACTGGCCTGTAAGGATGCCGGGTGCGCACTTATCGGCGGAGAAACCGCGGAAATGCCCGGGGTTTACGCTGAAGGCGATTACGATCTGGTAGGCTTTATCGTGGGAATCGTGGAGAAAGGCCGGATCATCGATGGGCAAGCCATCCGGCCGGGAGACAGTATTATCGGCCTGCCGTCAAGCGGAATTCATACTAACGGATACTCACTGGTTCGAAAGGTCTTCAATATCAGCCCCTCATCGCTGAATATCTACCATCCCGAGTTAAAATGTACCCTTGGAGAAGAACTCCTCCGTCCTCATCGGTGTTATTTCCGCGAACTATATCCGGCCATCGACCAGGTTAAAGGCCTGGCTCATATCACGGGAGGCGGCCTGGTAGATAACATCCCCCGACTGCTTCCCACAGGAACTTGTGCACAGATTGATAAAAGCAGTTGGGTCCCCCACCCAATCTTCGGACTGATTCAGAAACTGGGCAACATCGAAGAGTCCGAGATGTACCATGTGTTTAATATGGGAATCGGTATGGCAGTCTTCTGCTCACCGGAACAGACCGAACCGCTTCTACAGGACTTGCCGGAGGCCAGGTTGATTGGTACAGTATCCGAAGGAGACGAAGGCGTCGTTCTGTCATAAGAAACCCGAAGCCAGTAAATCTGAGATGCTCGCAGAAAACAAGGTCGATATCCGGCAAATGGAAGTGGATGATATCCCGGCCGTATACCGGCTCGGTGAAAAGCTTTTCACCAGTACGAACTTCCCTACCCTCTACCGAACCTGGGATGCTTACGAAGTTACCGAATATTTTTCATCCGATCCGAACTACTGTCTGGTAGCTGAACTCAATGACGAGATAGTCGGATTCGTGCTGGCGACCACCATCGAGAAGAAAGGAACTGCCTGGAATAAATACGGATATCTGGCCTGGATTTTAGTCGACGAACAATACCAGGGCCAGCATATCGGCAAGCGGTTCTATCGAAGGCTGGAAACACGATGGCGTAAAGAAGGGGTACGGATGGTGATTGTGGAAACGAGTGATAAGAACCGTGATGCTATCGCTTTCTTTACCGCCACCGGTTTTGCGCCTACAGGCAAGCATGTCTGGCTGGCCAAAACGCTCCCAAGGTTACGAAAAAAGTCATCCTAACTGACACAATGTTTTTGAGCCACGCCAAACCTCGTGGGATATCCGGTATTCTTCTGTTTGACAAATCCTCAATTGCCTGCTATATTGACATTTGCATTTAACAATTGAATACCCATGAAAGGCTGTGAACAGGAATAGTACCTCTTGAATGCACGTTACAGAGAGCCGGGGCAGGTGAGAGCCCGGTACGAATGCGCAGGATGGGAATGGACCTGGGAGCTGCAAACCGAAATCTGCTGATTGAAAAATCAGAGTAGAAGAGAGTAGGCTTTGACGGAGAGGGCACCGTTATCAGAGCCCAGGGTATCGCCTGAAAAAGGCTGTACCTGATCAAGATAACCGATGCTGTAAGTGCATTCGGTTTTTAAAAGGGTGGCACCGCGGATCATCAAACCTCCGCCCCTTTGCTGGGACGGAGGTTTTTTTATTATCAATTGCAGAGAGCGATGGCCAGTAATTGGTTATTGGTTATTTTCTATTGGTTAGCTGGTTGGAGGTAATAAATGGAGAACAAGTACATACCGGATAGAGCAACGTTCAAACAAAAGTCGAAGAAAGGCCACCTGATTCCCGTCTGCCGGGAACTCGCAGCCGATCTGGATACGCCGGTCTCCGTCTTTCTCAAGCTTCAGCAGGAAGCTCCAACATTTCTGCTCGAAAGTGTGGAGCGGGGAGAGAACCTTGGCCGGTTCACTTTTATGGGTATCGGCCACTCGCAAGTCCTCGAAAGTATAGGGAGCCGGATAAACCTTCGTAACGGCGATGCTGCGGGAGAGACAATTTCCCTGGAAGAGGGGCGCGACCCCCTGCATGTGATCCAGGACATCATAGCGAAACGGCGCGCCGTCAGCATTCCCGGCATGCCACCTTTCTGCGGGGGCGCCGTCGGCTACATGGCTTACGATATGATCAACTTTTTTGAAAAACTACCAAAACCATCAGAGGATGAACTCGGCCTGCCGGATTGCATCTTCCTATTTACCGACACCATGCTGGCCTTCGACCATGTTCAACATAAGATGAAGATTATAGCCAATGCCTATGTCGATGTCGATCCGGACGCGGCTTACGATGAAGCGGTATCAAAAATCGAGAGTATCATATCTAATCTCGAAACAACACGTCCGCCCGGCTCTCAGACGCTCATCGCGATGCAGGCACCGGAGCAGGAAACTCATCTGGATTCGAATTTTGAGAGAGAAGAATTCGCACAAGTCGTTAGAACAGCGAAGGATTACATAGCCGCCGGTGATGCTATCCAGATTGTGCTATCCCAGCGATTGAGGCGGAAAACCACCGCCAAGCCGTTCGACATCTATCGAGCCCTGCGGATGCTGAATCCTTCCCCTTATATGTTCTTTCTGGATTTTGGTGAATTTCAACTGATCGGGTCCAGTCCGGAGGTGCTGGTCAAGGCCCAGGGAAATCTGGCAATCTCACGGCCGATTGCCGGTACGCGACCGAGAGGGATAAGTGAGGAAGAGGATCAGGCACTGATCGCCGAACTCCTGGCCGATCCTAAGGAGCGGGCCGAACACGTGATGCTGGTGGATCTGGCACGGAACGACCTCGGCCGCGTCTGTACCTATGGGACAGTGCGCGTACCGGAGTTGATGGTCATCGAGAAATACTCACACGTCAGCCACATCGTCTCCGAGGTTCAGGGAAAACTGCAGCCGGGTGAGGACGCATTTTCACTGCTACGCGCCTCGTTCCCGGCCGGGACGGTCTCCGGCGCACCCAAGATCCGCGCGATGGAGATCATCAGCGAACTGGAGAAAACCAAACGCGGGCCATACGCCGGCGCAGTGGGATACTTCGATTTTGCCGGCAATATGGATACCTGCATCACTATTCGAACGATTGTGATGAAAGGCGATACTGTGTATCTGCAGGGGGGTGCGGGTATCGTCGCCGATTCTGATCCCTACAACGAATATCAGGAGACAATGAACAAAACAAGGGCACTCGAGCGAGCGATTGCGATTGCGGAAGGGTGACGGCAATCGGCTGTCAGCGGTCGGCAATCGGCTTCCGGCAATTAGATCGACTTTTGGTAAGCGATATTGATGACCAGAAACCTGAATAAGAGGAATTATGAAAGATTTTAGAAAACTAACGGTTTGGCAAGAAGCTCATGAAATTGCTCTTCGTATATATCAACTTACTCAACAATTCCCACCTTCAGAAATATATGGACTAAGCAGCCAACTTCGAAGAGCATCCTCTTCTATTCCTGCAAATATCGCTGAAGGGTGCGGTTGCGATGGGGATCGTGAGTTCGCCAGATTCGCACAAATAGCTTTTCGAAGTGCGAGCGAAACTGAATATCATATAATACTTGCACGAGACTTAGGTTATATGAAATCTGCTGAATATGAGGATATAAATAAGCAAGTCACAAAGGTAAAGCAAATGCTCTCAAATCTACTTCGGAAACTAAAAGCAGATAGCCGAAAGCCGATGGCCGACAGCCAGTTTCCAACAAGGAGCCAAACATGATCCTGGTAATTGATAACTACGACTCATTCACCTATAATCTGGTTCAAATGCTGGGCGAGCTCGGGGAAGAGCTGACCGTCTACCGAAACGATAAGATCACGGTCGGAAACGTATCCGAATTGAATCCCGATCGTATCGTCATCTCGCCCGGTCCCGGCAGGCCGGAGGATGGTCGAATATCCAACGACATCATCAAAGCATTCTATCAAAAGGTGCCGATCCTCGGCGTTTGCCTGGGGAACCAGTGCATCGCCCACTGCTTCGGTGGGAAAGTGGACCGGGCCCAAACGCTGATGCATGGAAAAACCTCGATGGTGCACCACGACGGCAAAGGTGTTTTTCTGGGCCTATCCGATCCGTTCGAAGCCACGAGATACCACTCACTGATTGCATACGAACCGGTCCCTGAAGAATTATACGTTTCCGCCTGGACCGACGAGGGTGAGATCATGGGCCTGCGGCATAAGGAGTATCCGCTGGAAGGGGTCCAGTTTCACCCGGAATCGATCCTGACATTTGAAGGAAGCAAATTGCTTTCCAATTTTGTGAAAACGAATTGATTCCTAAAGAGCGCGTTACTGATGTTCTGCTATACTTCAATTGGTAGCTCCATTGAGGAGGAATGAAGATGATCAACACATACACAGCAAAATACACAAAGATCGATTCCGGCTACATGGGCCAACTAGTAGAATGGCCGGAGGTTGTTACCGAAGGAAAAACCCTTGAGGAATGTCGAGACATGCTTGAGGATGCACTTCGAGAAATGGTAGCAGCCTATCGAGAGCAAAAAAGGGAGATCCCGCTGGGGAGAGCCCTGCTGGAACAAATGCCGATAGAGGTATAAGATGTCGGTAAAGCGCCGCGACCTGGTCAAGTACCTCGAAGAAAACGAATTCCATATTCTCCGGGAAGGGAAGCGACACACCATATTCACAAATGGAGATAAAACCATCCCAGTCAAAAGACACCGAACCTTTGACAGAATCACCGCTAACGAAATATGCAAACAGGCAGGGCTGAAACCGAAGTTCTAAAAATAGAAACCCCACTTCTACGTGGAATCTATTCTCATCTTTGAATACACGAAGCCCTTAACCAATTTCAGTTCACAGGAGACAGCACGATGATAAAAGAGGCGATTTCTAAAGTTGTTAACCGACACAACCTGAGCATGAGCCAAACCGAGGATGTGATGAACGAGATCATGAGCGGGCAGGCCACACCGGCCCAGATCGCTTCCTTTATCACCGCACTGCGCATCAAAGGGGAAACCGCCGAAGAGATCGCCGGATGCGCCCGGATCATGCAGCAGAACGCGCTGCACGTGAATCCGCAGCGCCTGGATGTTGTCGATACCTGCGGCACAGGAGGCGACGCCACGGGTACATTTAATATCTCCACTACCGTCGCCTTCGTTGCCGCCGGAGCCGGGCTCGGCGTAGCCAAGCACGGCAACCGCTCGGTATCGAGCCAGTGCGGCAGTGCCGACCTCATGGAGACGCTGGGGATCAAGATCGATCTCAAGCCCGAGCAGGTGGCCCGGTGCGTTGATGAAGTCGGTATCGGATTCTGCTTCGCGCCATTGTTTCACCCCGCCATGAAATACGCCACACCTGTCCGCCAGGAGATTGCGCTCAGGACTGTTTTTAACGTCCTGGGGCCGCTGGCCAATCCGGCCCGGGCCAAGCGGCAGCTTGTCGGGGTTTATGCTGAAGAACTGACTGAGATACTTGCCGATGTGCTCCATATGCTGAAATCGGAACGCGCCTTTGTGGTCCATGGTGCCGACGGACTCGACGAGCTTTCCACCACCGGTATCAACCGTGTATCGGAGCTTTGCGACGGGCAGGTGATTACTTATAAACTCGATCCCGCGGAGTACGGCCTGATGAAAGCAAGTCTGAAAGACCTGGCCGGCGGTACAGTCCAGGAAAATGCCGGGATAACACGCGAGATACTCAGTGGCGAAGGCGGACCAAGGCGGGATATTGTTTTGCTCAACGCGGCTGTTGTACTTCTGGCCGGCGATAAAGCGCAGGATATTAAAGAAGGACTGGAGATCGCGGCGGAATCGATCGACAGCGGCGCGGCTTTCAAGAAAATCGAAGAACTGGCCCACTTAAGCCAGAGGCTGGGCTGAACCGATGATGGAACTTAGGGAGGGAGCCATCAGCGTTATCAAACTGGTATATGCGGTGACCATCGCCGCCTTCCTGATCATGGGCATGGTATTCGGAATCGCCGCGTTTTACGAGCCGCCTGAATCTCCCAGTTATGGCGAACCACCTCGCTCACCGATCACTTACTATGAACCACCAAAGGAATGCGATGCCTGGGAAGAATGGAACGCCGAACGGTTGGAATTCGAGGCGGAAATGGAAGAATGGAACCTTAAGCAAAACGAGCTTTGGGATAAACATGATCAGAACGAGAAAACCCACCGCCGCAACGTTTTCTTCATCGCTTACCCCATTGGACTGGTATTGATCGTGGCCGGGCTGGAATTCAAACCCAGACTAGAGATGCTCCGACCCGGGTTGGTTATGGGTGGATTCGGGATCATCATATTTGCACTTTCGCAATCCGATCTCAGTGACCTCGTCCGTTTCATCGGAGTCGCTCTCGGATTGACGGTGCTGATTTATGTTGGCTATCGAACGCTGGCTGAAAGAGGCAGAGCAAGGATTGATAACAAATGATTCTGGATGAAATCATAGCCAATACGCGGAAGATACTTGAAACGCGAAAAGCCGAAAGACCGCTGGCAGAACTGGACTGTATGTGTGTAAACCAGAGTCCGCCCAGGGATGCCGTTGCGGCTTTAAGCAGGCAGGGCATGAATCTGATTGCCGAGGTCAAACGCGCCTCGCCTTCGAAGGGCCCATTAGCACCAAACTTGAACGTGGTGTCACTGGCACAAACGTATGAGGATAGCGGGGCAGCAGCCATTTCCGTACTGACTGAGCCGGCCTATTTTAAGGGCAGCCTGAATGATCTGCAGGCAGTTCAACAAACGGTAAGTCTGCCCCTCCTTCGAAAGGATTTCATCATCGATCCGTATCAGGTCTGGGAAGCACGAGCATACGGGGCCGATCTGGTGCTGTTGATCGCCGCCGCGCTTCCGATGGGGGAGATAGCTCGACTGTACCAGGCGATCATCGACCTGGCCATGACACCTTTGATCGAGGTACATAATCAACAGGAACTGGAACAAGTGCTGGAACTGGAACCGAAGGTCATCGGGATCAACAATCGGAACCTGACGGATTTCAGCGTGAGTCTGGAGACGACACTGCAACTGCGCCATCTTATCCCAAATGACACCCGTGTCGTCAGCGAAAGCGGTATTCATACCAGAGAAGATGTCAAAAGGCTTGAATCAGCCAATGTAAATGCGATCCTGGTAGGAGAGGCGCTGGTCACCAGCCCCGATCAGGCGGTAAAAATCAGGGAATTACTAGGATGAGAGAATGGTAAAAGTGAAGGTGTGCGGCATAACCAATCTTGCAGATGCGCTGGCGGCAGTGGAGTTCGGTACGGATATGCTGGGATTCATATTTGCAAATAGTCCGCGCCGGATCGAAGCTAAAACGGCCAAAGACATCATCGCAAACCTGCCGCGATCGGTGTTGAAGGTCGGGGTTTTTATGGATCATCCTGTAAATGAAGTGAACGAGATTAGTGAATTCTGCCGATTCGATATGGCGCAACTGCACGGGAGCGAGACCCCTGAATTTTGTGCCGCCATTACTGTGAAGGTTATCAAATCGTTTTCACCGGAAATCCTGCCAAATCCGGACCGGCTGACAGGGTATCCTGTGGAAGCGTTTATACTGGATAGACAAAAAGGTGCCAAAATTCGTCCGGAAGAGCTGTGGCCAATCGCACAAGGGATCGCGGCAAACCACCGGCTGATACTGGCAGGGGGTCTCACGCCGGAGAACGTCGCCGAAGCCATCCAGTCGGTGCGACCTTACGCAGTGGATGTTGCCAGCGGGGTGGAAAGCCAACCGGGTATTAAGGACCATCAGAAGATGAAGGATTTCATCAATAGTGCCAAATCGTAGGGATGAATAATCATTCGGAATGAAACCGAATTAAATGAAATTCGACAATATATTATCGATAATCCGGAAAATTGGGAGAAAGACGAAAACAACCCGGAAATCCTGCTGGAGGCAAAAAGGAAATGAACGTGAAAACAAGATTGCCGGATGAACAGGGGCATTTTGGCATCTGGGGTGGGAAATTCGCTCCGGAGACCCTGATGCCCGCGCTCAAAGAACTCGAGGAAGCGTATGCCGGTATCCGAGATGACCAGGGTTTCTGGAACGAATACAATGCGCTGGCCGCCGAATATGTCGGCCGGCCCACTCCTCTTTTTCATGCCAGGCAACTCAGCAGAAAAATGGGCGGCGCCCAGATACTCCTCAAACGAGAGGACCTGGCTCACACGGGGGCCCACAAAATTAACAATGCACTCGGACAGGGCCTTCTGGCGCAGCGCATGGGCAAGAAACGGATCATCGCCGAGACCGGTGCCGGGCAGCATGGCGTGGCCACCGCCACCGTCTGCGCCCTGCTGGGAATGGAATGTATCGTCTATATGGGCGAGGAGGATATCCATCGGCAGTCCCCCAACGTCTTCCGGATGAAATTGCTGGGGGCCGAGGTCCGACCGGTAACATCCGGCAGCCGAACCTTAAAGGATGCCATCAACGAAGCAATTCGCGATTGGGTCACCAACGTTCGCACCACTCATTATCTAATTGGCTCGATCGTCGGCCCGCATCCTTATCCTATGATAGTGCGGGATTTTCAAACGATCATCGGAAAAGAAACTCGGGAACAAATGCTCTCCCAATTCAACCCAGATTACGTTGTAGCCTGCGTCGGTGGTGGCAGCAACGCGATTGGGATATTCCATGCGTTTCTCGAAGATGAATCGGTCAAACTGCTCGGGGTCGAAGCAGCAGGTAGAGGGCTGGAAGGCAAAGAGCACTGTGCTACTTTGTCGCTCGGGAGTGATGGTGTTCTGCATGGCGCACGCTCCTATCTCCTTCAGGATGAATACGGGCAGGTGAGCCCCACCCACAGTGTATCCGCCGGACTCGATTACCCGGGCGTGGGGCCGGAACATAGTTACCTGAAAGACACCCGCCGGGCCAGTTACATCGCCGCCACTGATGATGAGGCACTGGAAGGATTCCAAACACTCTGTGAGACTGAAGGGATTATTCCTGCCCTGGAATCCTCGCATGCCGTGTACGGTGCAATGCAACTGGCAAAGACCCTCACACCCGATAACCTTATTGTGGTGAACCTTTCCGGCCGTGGTGATAAAGACCTGGATATCGTAGCAAATGCCCTGGGAATAGTATTATGAGCCGAATAGAAAATGTTTTCAGAGAATCCGGAAAGAAAGCCCTGATCGGCTACGTAACTGTCGGTTATCCCAGTATCGAAGCAACTCTCGATATCGTCCCTGCGATGGTCGAAAACGGATGCGATATCGTCGAGCTTGGCATTCCCTTCTCCGATCCACTGGCTGACGGCCCGATCATTCAGAAATCGAGCTTCGAGGCGCTGCAAAGGGGCACCACCCTGGTAAAATGCTTCGAAGTCGCTTCCAGGTTGAGGGAGAAGCTGGATGTTCCGCTCGTCTTCATGGGATATTTTAATCCGGCCCTCCACTACGGGATAGCTGATTTCGTCCGAAAGTGCAGCGAAAGCGGCGTCGACGGACTGATAATTCCCGATCTTCCCCCGGAGGAGGGGGGTGAACTGGAAACAGTTTCCAAGTCTCAGGGAATCGATCTGATCTATCTGCTGGCGCCAACCAGCGACGATGCCCGCATCGATCTGGTGGCGGAAAAATCCACGGGTTTCATTTATCTGGTTTCGTTGACCGGTGTGACCGGTTCCGGAACCGAGTTGCCACCGGAACTGGAGGATTTTGTCAATAGAGTCAGGCGGAAAACAGGCAAACCGCTCTGCGTCGGATTCGGGATCACGAATGCAAGTCAAGCCAGGCGGGTTGCCGGCGTCGCGGATGGAATCATTGTGGGAAGCCGGATCATTCGATTGATTGAAGAGGATCCCTCATTGAATAAGATGAAGGAGCTGATAAAAGATTTACGGGCAGCCCTCTAGACACAGTGACGACATAGTGTAGTATAATTGCCCCAAAGCCAATGGATATTCTCTGGACGGTCATCTTCTTTATACTGGGAACGGAAATCGGGAGTTTCCTGAACGTCGTTATCGATCGGTTACCTGCCGAGGGGAAATCCATCGTCAAGCCTCCTTCGCACTGTGACAACTGCCAGACGCTGCTCAAGCCAAAAGATCTGGTCCCGATTATCAGCTATCTATGGCTTCGCGGGCGTTGCCGCTACTGCGGCGCACACATACCGATACGCGTGCCCCTGGTGGAACTGGCCACCGGCCTCACCTTATCGCTTCTTCACTTCGGTTACGGATGGGATCCCGAGTTCTGGATTTTCTCTATATACGGCTGCGCGCTGATCGCCATATTCGTCATCGATCTGAATACTCAGTTGATCCCTAACAAAATCACCTATCCTGCCTGTGTCTTCGCTCTCGCGACCGTCCCATTGAGGGACGACCTCAACTACATTGATTCGGTTTCGGGGAATGCCCTGATCGGGGGGGCATTCGGCCTGGCCCTGCTCCTGGCGATCGCCGTCGTCTCCCGCGGCGGCATGGGCGTCGGCGACATCAAGATGGCCACATTGATGGGTCTGGCAGTGGGATTTCCCTACATTGTCGTCGGTCTTTTCGTCGGGGTAGTGACCGGTGGCGTTGTTGCGGTTGCGCTGCTTCTAATGAGTAAAAAAGGCAGAAAGCACGCCATCCCCTTCGGGCCATTCCTGGCAATCGGGTTTATGGCTGCGCTGCTTGCCGGTGATACCCTCTGGGATTGGTATATCAATCCTGTATCCTGATAGCCAGATCGTCTTCAACCAATCACAAACATCGTGAATCGCGGTGTGAGACGGTTTCTTTTTGACATGATCTTGCCAGGGGAATTATTGAAGTATATGATGTTCAAAGCAGGGGCTAAAGATGGAAATCAAGCTTGCAGACGAAAGAGGATTTTGCTTCGGGGTCCGGCGGGCCATCGATTTGGCTGAAAAAGCGGTGGCGGAAGAAGGGCTGCTGGAAAGCCTGGGTGCCATCGTGCACAACCGTCAGGTCGTGGATTCACTGGAAAAACGCGGGCTTCGTACGATTAGAAACCTTGCTGAAATGAAAGGGAACAGTCTATTGGTCCCATCGCACGGGATTGCCGCCGGTACCCTGTCGCAAGCGGAAAAACATGGCTTGAACATCATTGACGCCACTTGCCCGATCGTTCGCCACGCGCAGCAGGTTGCTCACAGGTTATACGAAGAAGGCTTCGTTGTTCTTGTTTTTGGCGACGCATCGCATACCGAGGTTATGGGGTTGCTTTCCAGGGCCGGCGATAGGGCGATCGCCACCACCGACATTCCCCACTTTCAATCGGCTCCTCGCCGGATCGGGATACTTTCCCAGACCACTCAAAGTCAGAAAAAATTCTCCGCATTCGTATCCAAACTGGTCGAATCCAGCCTTGCCTCACTGGCTGAAATGCGCGTATTTAATACCATATGTGATGCCACCGGAAAACGCCAGGCGGCCGCCCTGCAACTCGCCTCGGAAGTGGACTGGATGCTGGTCATCGGGGGGCATGATAGTGCCAATACCCGGCATCTGGCTGAAATCTGCCAATCCGCGGGGGTAAGAACACACCATATTGAATCCGCCAGCGGGCTCGATTCACTGGCATTGGATAAAGACTTGCGAGTTGGAA
The DNA here is from genome assembly GCA_964506405.1 of uncultured Dehalococcoidia bacterium. GTDB lineage: Bacteria > Chloroflexota > Dehalococcoidia > SZUA-161 > SpSt-899 > JBGLNL01. The sequence continues at coordinate 17,061 of CAZDMY010000008.1, forward strand.
TCACGGCCGGTGCGTCTACGCCGGAATGGGTCATTGAAGAAGTTATCAGGAAGCTGGAAGAGCGATGGGCTTAGCTTGATACCAGGATAAAGCCCGACCATTGATTGCAAAGGCGTATGAAACGTGCTAATATGTTAGCCGTGATTAAGGAAGTGGGTTCGAACCCACTTCTTTAGTTTTTGCTGGAAAAGATAAGGGGTCTTCAGCGAAATGAAAAACGAGTTTTTATTAGCGATCACTCAACTTGCAGCGGAAAGAAATCTGCCGAAGGATATGGTCCTGGAGGCGGTGAAAGCGGCTTTGCTCTCCATATATAAGAATTATGATCTCAGCATAGAGATCCTTTCCAGCACGGGAGATATCAAGGCCTATGCGCATAAAACGGTGGTAAAAACCCTGGAGGATTCGAGCCGGGAGATATCCCTTACGGACGCAAAAAAAATAGAGAAAAAGGTCAAGGTAGGGGATACCATTGATATCGAAATCGATCCGCTGGCCGCAGGAAGAATCGGTGTTCAAACAGCCAAGCAAGTAGTTATGCAGCGTTTGCGCGAAGCTGAGCATCAGTTCATATTTGGCACATTTGCCCATAAATCGGGGGAAGTGCTCAGTGGGGTTATCAAGCGGGTCGATTCGCGTCAGATACTGGTTGATCTGGGGCAGGCAGAGGGGATACTGCCGCTTTCAGAGCAGTTACGATCGGAACAGTACCGGCCCGGTCAGCGTCTTAAAGTTTACCTGGTGGAAGTGACGCAAACGAACCGGGGTCCCCGGCTGCTGCTTTCCAGGTCCCATCCCAGGCTGGTCCAGTGCCTTTTTGAGCTTGAGGTCCCTGAAATACGAAGCGGAATCATTGAGATAAAGGGCGTGGCGCGTGAGGCCGGATTCCGCACCAAACTGGCCGTGGCAGCAAACCAGCCCGGTGTCGATCCGGTGGGATCCTGCATCGGATTACGGGGCATACGGATTCAAAACGTCTCTAACGAGATACAGGGCGAAAAAATAGACCTTATCAACTGGACACTCGACCAACGGCAATATATCGCCAATGCGTTAAGTCCCGCCCGCGTTCTGGAAGTCAGAATGGATCCGGTCGGAGGCACGGCACTGGTTATCGTTCCCGATAACGAATTATCACTTGCTATCGGGAAGGAAGGGCAGAATGCACGGCTGGCAGCCAAACTGACTGAATGGAAGATCGATATCAAGAGCAAGAGCAACGCCGCCCAGGAAGGGCTTCTGATCGAAGAAGAACCCCCGGCCCCCGAGATTGAGGAAATCGAAGCACCCCTTGAGCCGTTTGAGGCAATAGAGCCAGGCGCAGCAGAGCCGGAAATCGAAATCCCTGAGGAGGAAGAAGAAGAGGAAGAGGTGATGCTCCGAGGCGCACCGATTATAGAAGATCTGCCTGAAACAGCAGAGGCGGGTATACGATTTGCCGAGGACCTGCTCCCAACTCAGGCACCGGTAAACGAACCGGATAAAGCAAAAAAGAAGAAAAAGAAGAAAGCAGCCGAGAAAGGGAAAGCCAAGCGAAAAGCCAGGTTCACGAAATTTGAAGAAGATGAGGTTGAGGACGAGGAAGATATTGATGTTGATTTTGAGGAAGAAGATGAAGAGGAGGAGGAGGATGACTTCGGTTAAGAATCACGTTCCGGAAAGGACATGCATCGCTTGCAGACAGACCCGGGAAAAGCGAGAGCTTATCCGCCTGGTTCGCTCAACCGACGGCCAGATCCGAATCGATGAAGCCGGCAGGGAAACCGGGCGCGGTGCCTATTTGTGTCGGAACCGAAACTGCTGGGAGCTGGCACTTAAGAAGGATCGTAAGGACCGCATTTCCAGAGCTTTAAAGACTGTCATTTCATCCGATAATCGCCAAACCCTTTCTGAGTTTGGGGAAAACCTCCCTTCCGGTTAACTCGTGGAGTAAAGCCCGTATGAAACAGAAACAAGCGGATCAAAAACCAGTATCCAGGCAAGCCGACGAACCGGCCGTCTTAAC
>CAZDMY010000009.1:0-16996 GCA_964506405.1 uncultured Dehalococcoidia bacterium
CAACCTTCAACCAGGGACTCTTACCTACAATCACACCCATACTTGAGGATCTGAAAGGGCTCAAATTCCAGAACAAGATCGGTGCCGCTTTCGGCTGTTACGGCTGGAGCGGCGAATCGGTGGAGATCATTGAAGAGCACCTGGAAAGATGCAAGATCCCGGTGGTGACGGAAGGCATCAAGGCTAAATGGCAACCGAAACCGGACGACCTTGGCCGGTGCCGGGAATTCGGAGGCAAGGTCGCTCGAGCCGTTAGGGAGGGGAAATCCTGATGGGCTGTCATTGCGAGCACGTCCGCCTCGGCGGATGGCAATCTCCGGTTGAACAGGGAGATCATACGCCGCGGCGCATCTAGCGACCACGGCATCTACGATGCCTCGTGATGACAGTTTGAAAGGCGTTTATTCAAACCCTCGGGAAAACACTCCAATCTGTCATTCTGAACTTGATTCAGAATCCAGAGGGGAAGAAGGGGGAAAAGCTGGATGGGTTTGCCCTTATCCCTCCAGTTGGATTCCGGATCGGGGTCCGGAATGACAAGTGACAATGGTTGTCATTGCGAGCCCGCGAAGCGGGCGTGGCAATCTCCGGTTGAACGGGGAGATCATACGCCGCGGCGCATCTAGCGACCACGGCATCTGCGATGCCTCGTGATGACGGGTAAATCATATTCTGAGCCTACAGAAACTCCTGCACCAGTGCCTTCGCATCAATCGAACGAATCTCCTGACTCACCAGCGGGCCCTTATTGAGTGCCGGTTGATGCTCTTCGAAAGTTGCTCTCTCTTCCTTGAATAAAATACCGATCGGGATTCGATCACCCCATTCCTCGGCTCGGGCGCGCACCTTTCTCATGTCTGTGGGATCGTAATTCCCATCGTCTTCCAATTTGTAGATTCTTTCCCGATACCACTGCCAGGTATTCTGGTGATTGAACGAAACACAGGGTTGCAGGATGTCGATTAAGGAGAATCCTTTGTGTTCAATCCCCTGCTGGATCAGAGCGGAAAGATGTTCAAAATCGCCGGCGAAGCCGCGGGCAACGAAGCTGGCACCACCGGTGATAGCAAAACTCATCGGATTGAGCCTCAGCGTAGCACCTTCCGGCGTGGTTTTGGTAACGAACCCTTCGTCACTGGTGGGAGAGGCCTGCCCCTTCGTCAAACCGTAAATCTGATTATCATGAATTAAATAGGTGACGTCATGATTTCGCCGCATGGCATGGAGCAAATGATTACCCCCCTCACCGTAGCCGTCGCCATCGCCACCGACAACTATGACCGTAAGCTCGCGATTGGCCATCTTCGCTCCGAGTGCGACAGGGAGCGCCCTGCCATGCAGTGAATTGAAAACATTCGCTCTCGAATAATGCGGCAGCTTCCCGGCCTGGCCGATGCCGGAGACCATCAACACCTGGTACGGCTTAAGTCCCAGTTCGACCAGCGCCTTATCAACCGATCTCAAAATACCGAAATTGCCACAACCCGGGCACCAGGCCGGCTCAAGGCCGGTATAATCTTGGATCGTTACCATGGCGATACCTCCCCATTTCGTACTTTTTCACATATCCAGACGGGTGTGAATGGCCGACCGTCATATTTCAGTATCTTGCCTTCAACGGCTATGCCGGTCTCCGTGCGAATCAGGCGGGCCAGTTGACCGCTGGCATTACCTTCCACCACATACGTTTTTCCCGCTTGATTCAAAGCTTTGGAAACCGCCTCAACCGGAAAAGGCCAAAGCTCGCTGATCTGAAGCATATTGATTGCCCGCCCTTCGGCGTTCAGGATGTCCACCGCTTCGCGGACCGCTCCATACGTACTGCCCCAACTGACGAGGGTCAGCTCCGGTTTTTCAGCACCGTACACAAGCGGGGGCGCTATCTCATGTCTCAATCCGTCGATTTTGCGCAGGCGTTTATCCATCTGCTGAGTGCGTATCTCCCCATCCTCAATCAGGTGGCCATCCTCGCCATGTTCATCGGAATCGGTGACCACCAGCGCCTCGCTTAAACCGGGAAAGGCACGCGGCGAAATTCCTGAATCCGTAAGCTGATGCCGCTTATAGTGCTCAGGCTTGCCATCTTTCTCCGGGTCGTATAGTTCCCCGCGATCGATTCTCACTTTCCGAAAATCGAAATCAGGGACCGTCTGGAAGGAACTGGCCAGCAGGTGATCGGTCAGTATCAGCACCGGTATTTGATATTTCTCCGCCAGATTGAATGCCTTTACGGTCATGTAGAAGGCTTCCTCTGCATTCGACGGTGCCATTACCGCGCGAGGGAAATCGCCATGATGGGCATACAAAACAAACTGGAGATCGCCCTGCTCGGTTCGAGTGGGAAGCCCCACAGCCGGACCCGGTCGCTGAGCATCGACAATCACGATCGGGGTTTCCGTTAAACCGGCCAACCCCAGTCCCTCGACCATCAGGCAGAAGCCGCTTCCGGACGTTGCCGTCATACTTCTCACCCCGGCAAATCCTGCACCAATGGCCATATTGACGGCAGATATCTCGTCTTCCGGCTGAACCACCACCAGGTCCATATCACGGGCCTTCGATGACAGATACTCCAGGATCGAGCTTGCGGGCGTCATAGGGTATGCCGCCATGAACTTGCATCCGGCAGCGATTGCTCCCAGCGCCAGCGCCTGATGCCCGTTCAAGAGTAATTTGCCGTTTTGTCCATTGTTGCCGAGATTGAGGTGAAAGTTTTCCGGAAAGTTCTTCTGAGTAAATTTATAGCCGGCATGGAGCGCCTTGATGTTCGCCTCCACACCTTTTCCGCCGAATGTCTCCTGGAGCAATGCTTCGGCTGCATTAAGCCCGAACCCGATCAATCCAAGGCAGGCCCCGAGGGCAACGCTGTTGGCCATTATTTTTTTCCCCGCCTCCTTCTCGGCGAGTTCACCGAGCGGTACCCCGAAAATCCGCTTTCCATCAATTTCACCTGCTTTCTCCCGATCGAAAATCACCACACTTTCCTTGCCCAGTTCTCCGCAGTGCAGATCCACGCTCTCCCGATTGAGGGCCAGCAGCAGATCCAGTGTTTCACTGATCGCGCTGACCTCCTCATCTTTCACCCGGATGCGGAAGAAATTGTGGCCCCCTCGGACCCGCGATTCGTAATCCTGATCGCTGTAGACATGATAGCCTGAACGTGCAAACACCCTGGAGAGAATAAATCCGATGGTTTGGACCCCCTGCCCTGCCTCACCGGCGATCATAAACGTTGCTTCGGCCATATACCCTTCCTTTCAAATTTCCTAACATTTTCAAAATCAGATACAATATCGTGATCATTATACGCTCACAGATGCATCGGATGTAAATGCCTGGCTGATAGACTGGTAATCTTCAGCATCCATCCGCCATCCACCGGCCCCGATATTTTCTTCCAAATGCCGAACTTGTACTGCCTTGGGGATGGTAATCACCGGCCCCTTTTCGATCAGCCAGTTCAAGTAAACCTGTGCAGGCGTTTTTCCGTATTTCTCTGCCAGACTGTTAATAGTATCTGTGCCGCTGCCGGAGTATTCGAACAGCTCGCCGGTATCGAATGGACTGTATGCCGTGATGGTGATTTTCTCTTTCTCCGCATATGGAATCAGCTCTTTTTCTATTTTTCTGTGCAGCACATTATATTTAACCTGATTGGCGGCTATCCGACGGCGGGATAGCGCCTGCCGGGCCTGATTCATCTGGCGGACCGAGAAATTGCTGACACCGATGTAACGGATGATCCCCCGGTCAGCCAGGTCCTCCATCGCCTGCATGGTCTCGTCGATGGGTGCAACGGATGAAGGCCAGTGCAACATGTACAAATCGATATATTCGATCCCCATTCGCTTCAAACTGCCCCGGGCAGCGGCGAAAACCCCTTCATAGTCGTAATGATGCGGCTCTACCTTGGTAGCGAGAAACAGCTTGCTTCGATCGAATCCCTTGATCGCCCGGCCGATCAACTCCTCGGCATGCCCCTCACCATACATTTCCGCCGAATCGACATGGGTGAGGCCGTTTTCAATGCCGAACCTCAGCGCCCGGATAATCTCGTCGTCATCGATCTCCTCCGGCGCATATTCATCCGGCGGTGCGACATTCCAGGTTCCCATCCCGATAGCCGGGATATCGATATCGGTATTTCCGAATTTCTTTGTCTCCATACTTTCCCTCCCTGCCGGTGAATTCAGTGTTTTGCTACCGGCATGGACTTCACCATCTGGCCGATCCCTTCAATCAGATCGGTTTGAGGAACGTAACCCAGTATCTCCTTTGCCTGAGAGATATCTCCGTACTCTCTGGAGATGTCCCCCTCCGGCCAGTCTTCGGGCTGAATTCGAGCTTTATTACCGGTCACGTTTTCAATGGTCGCGATCAGTTCGTTGATCGTGATCTCACCGCCGGTGCCGATATTGATGACCTTTCCGATACTGGCGTCGTTATCGGCTGCCAGCAGATGAGCTCGCGCGACATCCTTCACGTATACGAAATCGCGTGTCTGGCTGCCATCTCCGAAAACCGTGATCGGTCGGTCTTCCATTACGGCTGCGGTGTAGTGAGCGACTTCATCCAGGCTGGTTTCCAGGTTCTCACGAGGTCCGTAAACATTGAAAGGCCGCAGACAGGTACATGTCAGGCCGTATACATGATGAAACGCGCTGCAATAATGCTCACCACACAACTTGGAAGCGCCGTAGGGCGTTCCCGGAACAGGAACATCGCTTTCAGTCAGCGGAAGCTTCTCGGGCTCGCCATAGACGGCTGAGGAAGACGTGTAGACAAAGCGCCTCACTCCGGCTTTATGGGCGGCCTTCAGCACGTTGTAGGTGCCCAGGGTGTTGGACCGAAAATCGAGGTCGGGATCGGAAATTGAATCCCGTGTGGAAGGCTGGGCGGCCAGGTGAAAAACCAGGTCCACACCTTTCATGGCATTCGTCAGACGATCGAGTTCCACGAGATTCATCTGGAAAAAGTCCACAAATTCAGGAACATTTCCGACGTCTCCTGTTGACAGATCGTCGATTACGACACATCGCCGTACGTACGATTCAATTTCCTCACAGAGGTGAGAGCCGATAAATCCGGCCCCGCCGGTGATCATAACGGTGGGGTATCTTTCGAGCATCAAAAAACTCCTTCGTAAAGCAAACTGAAGCTAGAGCCTTTCATTTCGGCTCCAGGGGATAGCCTGCCTCAACCCAGGCATCGAATCCCCCTTTAATCGGGTACACTTCTTCAAAGCCGTTTTCCCTGAGTATCTGGGCCGCACGGGCGCTGGATCCTTCCCCTTCTCACGTGCAATAGGTCATAATCGGGCGATCTTCAGGGAATTCACCCACCCTCTGCTCAAGTTCCCTGAGCCTGACACGTACAGCGCCCGGCAACTTGACATTCGATCTATCCCAGTCCTTTGAACTTCGTATGTCAATAAAGAACAGAGGCTGGCCGGTATCCATCTTCTGTTTGACTTCTTCAAGTGTAACCCTCGGCACTTCTGTTGTAGTGTTTTCCATTGTATTAGTCCGGAAGCTTCCTGGAACCTTTCCACTTCATGAAGCCTTCAATTTCCTTATCCAGCGAATCAGCCAGTTGACTGCCGTGCGATGCCGCCAGGGCACGGTACATCTCGATCGCGGGGGCTGCCAGCTTATCCTGGGCTCTCAGGATAAACACCGGCTCGTCTCCCTCGATGCGCGGAATTGCCACCTGCCCGTATTTTGTCGAAACCGCCATTTTGTTCACCTCCTGTTTAATTCACGTAACCATTAAAGACTCAAAAGCGTACGCAGCATATCCGTACTATTACGTATAATCCATCAAAACAATGCTGAATCTTTCTGGTTTGAAAGTTGAATCTTTATTACCCGGCGACCTGGTTCCGCATCCTGGAATACTCGGAACTGAACTCGGCCCCCAGTATCAGGATGAAAGCGGATAGATACACCCAGACCAGCAGTGCAACCACGGATGCAAGCGATCCATAAATCGCGGAGTAGTCAGCAATGCTGCCCATATAGATAACAAACATCTTCTCCCCCAGTGCGAAGAGAACGGTCGCCAGCAACGCACCCGGCCATACCGCCTTCCACGTGATACGGGTGTTCGGCAGATATCGGTACAATATAAGAAAAATACCGAAATTGATCAGCACCGAAAGAGCCGAAGACATACCGGATGCCACCAGCTCCAGCGCCGGCAGGTCAATGGCTTTCAGTATCTCCGAAAATGAACTGCTCCCCAGAGACAACAGAAAAAGAAAGCCGACCCCTGCTGCCAGGCCGATATCCCGGGTTTTTCGAATCAGAAAGGGCCTGTCGGTGTCCACATCCCACGCACGATTAACCGCCCGCGCAATCGCCCCGAACATGGCACTCGCCGTCCAGATCAACCCGATAAGACTCAATATACCCAGGGTTCCGCGTAGTCGAATGACATCATCGATGTTTTCCTCCATCGTGTCCGTGAGCCCGGGAAGGTTTTCTCGAAAAAAACCAAGGATATCTTCCTGCAGGGTTTCGGAAGGCAGGAAGATGCCTATAATGGCCACCATTCCCAGGATCAACGGAAACAGCGAGAGCACGGCGTAGTATGCCACACCTGCTGCCAGGTGAGTTGCATCATCCTTCTGGAGTTCGCGCATCACCCGGTAAACCAGTTGTCCCGCCGGATGACTGGTTATTCTGTTTTTCGCTGTGCTCAGGCGACCGGCGATGTGTTTGGCCGGCAGGACTGATCCATTTACAATTCGCCGAACGTAATTCTGGATTCTTCGGAAAACATGCACTTTCCCGACACCATAGCGACGAGTAGGATAACAATTCCAACCAGTGTATCTCCTCCGCCGCCAGTGATCCGCTTACTATATCGTTCGGTTATTTAAACGGTTCTTTTACAATCACCTTAATGCCGCCGATCGTCCCGGATACGGCATCCGTTACCGCCTTCACGATGGCTTCGCTGGAACCCTGGACGGCCTTGATAGCGCCGTTAGCGGCCGCAGAAGCAGCCTCTTCCGAACTGACACCGATGGATTTGGCTCCTTCGATAGCTCCTTCGACCGTGCTCCTGGCGACTTTGGCCACATCCCCGCCGACCTCTGCGGTTCCGATGACCGCACCGCTGGCTGTCCCCTGGATTGCTTCCATAACATTCCCGCCAATTTCGTTGGTGCCTTTGATAGTACCCTGCATAGTGTTCTTAGCGGTTGTGCCAAGATCTCCGGCAACTTCGCTAGTGCCCTTGACAGCCCCGCGCGCAATCCCCGTCGCTGCATCTTCGATACCGATGGTCATATCCTTGGTAGCCGCAATTGCACCCATAGCTGTTCCTTGAGCAACACTGGCGATATCGCCACCGACATCGCTCGTTCCTTTGATAGCTGCCCGCACCGTATCCGAAACAGTCCCTATGGTAACAGCAGCAACTTCCCCCACTCCTTGAATGGTCCCGATCACCGCGCCCTTTGCTGCGGAGGATACCTCGCCCCCAACCTGGTTGGCTGCCTGGATCGCACCGGTAACGGCATCCGTAGCCATTCCAGAGGCCTCCGATACAACGTCGCGAGTTGCTTTCAGCCCCGCCACCAGATTATTCCGGGTCACTTCGGTGGTTGTTCCCACTACATCCCCTGCCCCCTTCACAGCATCCGCAATTCCCCCCATTACCTTGTTTCCGATTGTTCCCAATGCCATTTCTTCCTCCTTATGATATATTTCAAGCTCGACCGTCCCAATCGACGAACGGCCACAGCCTAATATGTCCATATTAAATAATGGGCGTGGGAAGAACTATCCGTAATCCTACGCAAAATCGGGCTGATTTACACTTATTCCGATCCATTCGAAACATAGAAAACCGACAGTACTTGCAACGCACCTTCGGCCAGATATTATTCAGGGAACTAAATAAGTATATGTGTTTCATTATTTACGGGTTAATACGGATATCGCCTTGTTCTTCCTGCTGCTAAGCTGAGTTTCGGTTACTTGATGAAAGCAGGAAGGACTAAATGGATTCAAAACAACAGGCGGAACTGAAACCGGAAGAAACACTCGTACCGGTGACTTTCCGCAACGTTTCCCGATTGAATCTATTAAGGAAACCAATATTATGACAGGTGAATACTTTCTGGTTCCCATGCTCCTGGTAATCGGTATTTCATACTTAATTGTCAGGGGAGCGGCGGTAGCACTGATGTTAACCGGCCTGGACGAGCGGCGCGCCCGGTTCCAGGCCCTTTCGGCATTTACCGGCACCGGTTTCACCACGCAGGAAGCTGAATTTGTGGTTAATCATCCTCAGCGGCGCCGCATCGTTACCTGGCTGATGATCCTGGGGAACGCCGGACTGGTAACCGTGATCGTCACGGCCACCTCGTCGCTGGTGACCAGTTCCGGGTATCATCTGGCCATTACAGGTTTCGCGCTGATATTCGGCGTCGTTCTTATTTTCCGGTTGCTGGCACATAATGCGCTTATTAAACGATGGGAAAGGTATATTTACAACCATTTGATGAAGAGAGGAAGCATGGAGAAGCCGGCGACAGAAGATCTGCTATATCTTCGAGAAGGGTATGGTTTAGCTCAAGTGACGATCACTCCCTTTTCGCCTTTTGCCGGCCGGAGCTTATATGACACCGAACGTAAAGATGGGCAGTGGCGTATTTTGAGCATCGAACGTGATTCGGACTGGATTCCCTTTCCTTCGGATAACGAACAGATACAGACAGGCGATACCATCACCATATACGGCTTGCTCCAGGCAATCAACCAGGTGTTCCGAACGTAGCCGTTTGCTTCAGGAGAGAAGTGTTTGTACCTGCACCCGCCCCTCGATGGCTTTCAGAATTGCGTCAGTATCTTCAAGGTTACCAAATACATAATCCGGTTGATGCTTCCACAAGTCCTGCTCAGTATGCGGTCCGGTGGCGACTGATATAGTAACAGCCCCGATGTCCTTTCCTGAATCGACATCATGAATAGAATCGCCGATCACCACGATGTTTTCTTTCTCGATTTGGGAGTTGGTTATTTGCTCTGCGTTGCGCTTCGCCAGCTTCAATTGGTCGGTCCGCGTATCCGCCTGGTTGCTTCCAACCGTAAAAGCAAAATACGCATCAAGACTGGCAGCCTTGAGCACTGCCCGCGCGATTTCATCCGAATCTCCGGTGTAGAGCCCGATAATATGGCCTCTATCATATAATGCTTTAAGAAGGACGGGAACGCCCGGCAGAGCTGTATCGGAAGCATCCGGCGGCAATTTCTCGACGAAAATCTCCTGATACTTCCTTACTATGCTTTCGGTATCGGTGAGATATTCCTTTTTGATTTCCTTTTTACCAGCCAGGTTCAGTAAGTTCTCTTCAATACTCCGTCCGGCAAAATCGATCTCATAGAGGGAAGCTTTAACCCCAAACATACGATCAAATAATACCTGCACGGCCGAATCGTGAACATGCTGAACATTCACCAGGGTCTGGTCCATATCGAATACGATAAGTTTCATCTTGTTATCGCTATTCTTAAAGTCGAGATTCCGTCAACACCCTTCAGGGGCATAACCATGCCTTCAACCGTGCTTTTTACCAGTTCCTTTACAAATGAATTGGTGGGCAATAGTTCGCCATTCAGGGTAATAGCGAGATTCTCTCCGCGGACCGAGATATCCAGATTACGGATCTCGCCGGTTCCTTCCAGCGATTCTATCATTCCACCTACCGTATGGTCGATGAACGACTGGACGAAGTAATCGATATCAATCGGCGTATCGTTGACTATCAGTTCGACCTGGCGCGTCATGGTCACCTCCTTCTAATCCTCGAAAAGAGTTTAGCCTCCTTCCGTACCGGAAAGATATCCGTATGTATGCGTAGTTTGGAAGGAATTCTTACTTAATAATTCGGCAATTAGATGCTGCAATATGTCATTGCGAGCCTGATGGCAGCGGGCGTGGCAATCTCCGGTTGATCTGGGAGATCATACGCCGCGGCGCATCTAGCGACCACGTCGTCTACGATGCCTCGTGATGACAGCATAAGAATGATTCATGACTCCCAGCGATGATATTTAAAATGTCATTCTGAACTCGATTCAGAATCCAGAAGGGTCGGGGATGGCAGCAAGTCCTCTCGCCCTTCAGGGGAGAGAGTTAGAGTGAGGGGTAAAAGCCGGATAAGGCTGCCCTTCTCACCTCCACCTGGATTCACGCCCAGGCGCATCTACGACCGGATCGGGGTCCGGAATGACAAGTGACAATGGTTGTCATTGCGAGGCCGTGATAGCGGGCGTGGCAATCTCCGGTTGGTTTGGGAGATCATACGCCCAGGTCCTTAGATGCGCCGTGGCGTACGCATCTAGCGACCACGTCGTCTGCGACTCCTCGTGATTACATCATAAAATACAACCCCTGAATCGAAAATGTTTCAGACTTGGTGGATTTTAGATTGCCGGACTAACAAAAAATGACTAAAACAATTTCCTGCGCTAAGCTCTGCCCCGCTTGTGGTATGACCAAACTACGAAAGATTTCGGGGATAATTGCGTGGTTATACGGATATCATCCGCCAGTCCCATCGCTTAATATCACCTTAAGATGGCGATCTGAATCGCCTGTTCTTGATGGAAGTTTTATGAACAAAATGTCGGAAATCATCAGCATACCGGAAGCGAACGAGATGAAGAATGGGGATATGACTCGCGCGAAGATGGGCGGAAATGACGTCCTCGTAGGTAAGTATCAAGACAAGTTTTATGGCGTTGCCAGATATTGCACGCACGCTGGTGGAGATCTGTCCCAAGGGGAACTGAATGGGTATGTGCTTACATGCCCGGTGCACGGGTCCCAATTCGACATCCGTGATGGGCGTGTAATCCGTTGGACGCGATGGCCCGGCTGGATTTCATGGCTGATAAGCATCGTGAAGCCGGAAAAACCCCTGGCCATATACGAGGTCCAGACAAGTGAAAAACAGGGTTCCTCCCCTGTTAGATAGAAAACCAAATCTTAACCAAAAGGATAATAAATGGAAAAGAGAGAGGGAGCGATTGTATTCGATGGAACTCCGGCAACCTTGGTCGGTCCCGAAATCAAGGTGGGCCAAAAGGCGCCGGATTTCCACGCGCTGGATACCGAGCGACAAACTGTGACTTTAGCCGATAGCGCCGGCACCATTCGGCTTTTCAGTTCAGTGCCCGATCTAGAAATACCCATCTGTAATCTACAGACCCAGCGGCTGGAGCAGGAAGCGAAGCAGTTTTCGAATGTGTTGATGTACACCATCAGCACCGATCCTCCCCCGGATCAGCAGCATTATTGCTCCGAATACGCTATTGAGAACCTGAAGACTCTCAGCGATTACCCCCAATACTCCTTCGGTAAAGCCTATGGTGTCCTGATCGAAGGGTTGAATCGTCTCGTTCGGGCAGTATTTGTTATCGATGGGAAAGATCTGGTGCGGTATGTTGAGTATGCTATAAACAGCAATGAGAATATCGATGATTTTCAGGTGGTGCGGACTCTCAAAGCGCTGTCAAATGAGGAAGGGACAGCTACTACCGGTGATTGGCATGTTAAGGAGCACTATTACAAACCACAGAAACACTTAGGTCCTCAACCTGCTGAAAAAGACTGAGAGTACCTCTCTGCTATAAAGATTTTTATGTAACAGTTCCGAACTGTTTTTAAGCGCGCGGAGCACAACTCCGTTAATTACGTACCCGGAGACGGCCTTTTTGCGTGGTATTACGGATATTCAGTTGCTTATCGCGCTCGTATTATTGGTACTAAGGTTACGAAAAAGACCTTACAACATTTGAGGAGGATACATAATTATGAAGACCATCACTAGAGAAATGCAGGAAACGATGATCTCAGATCTGGAGGAATGGCAGAAAGTTGAAAATGCCACCATAGCCGGCACCGGTGAGGTAATGGCATCAACAGAAAACCCGGTTGTTCGAATCGTGATGGAGATCATCCAGCAGGATTCGTTGATGCATCATCGGGTACAGGCATTTATTCGACAAACGCTGGATGGCACGGCAATCAGACTGACGCCAGAGGACCTGGAGGCCATTTGGGATCAGATAGAAAAGCATGTCGAACTTGAACAAAAAACAATAGAGCTGGCTGAAAAGACCCTTGAATCCATAGAAGGGAAATATATGGTGATTCAGCAATATCTGCTGGAATACCTGCTCGAAGATGAGGCCAAGCACACCAACATGTTGCGCCGGCTCGATGAGATCAAGCGCAAAATGTACCCCTATGGGTAACACAAATAAGTGGTTCACAAAAGGGATATCAAAGTGCCGGGTTATCCTTTGCCCGGTCGGTATAGTTTCACAATTTGCGATCAAGGAGGAATGAAATGGATGCTTTACGAGCTTTGGAAACCGCATTGGCAAGAGAGATAACGGGTCAGCAATCCTATAAGGAAGCTGCTGCCAAAACACGGGATCGAAAAGGGCAGAAGTTGTTGGAATGGCTCTCGCAGGAGGAAACCGGCCATATTAATTTGCTGCAATCGGCTATCAAGGAGCTTAAGGAAAACCAGCAGTGGCTGACCCGGAATATGTGGGGATCTCTTGAATATATATCGGAGCCGGTTCAGCCCTCTGAGTTTCCCTCCAAGCCGCAGGTGATGGGTGACCTGCCGCCGGATGCACCGGAGCTATCGATCATCGAAGCTGCCATAGAAGCTGAGAAAGCCGATGCCGAGTTTTACGATACGATGGCCCAGGGGGTTGAAGACCCCGAGGGGAGAATCATGCTCGAGAAGCTCGCGCAGGTGGAGCACGGGCATCAGGAACTCCTTGAGGAAGAATTATACTGGATCAAGCACTCCAAGGACTTGTTCACCCTGCACCGGTTTCTCCCGGCCGGTACATTCCGGGCCTAGAAAAATCCTCTGACGAACATCGTGAACGTGATCCACGAAAACGCAGTTAGTTGCTTATTAACGGAAGCTTCGGGAGGCAAGAATGAAAATCTCAGATATTGGGCTTAAAGAAGTCTATTGCGTAGAACCCACTGCGAATCTGGTAGACGTTGCAGGTCTGATGAAAGACCACGCTATCAGCACCGTTCCGGTGTGTGAAGAAGGCAGGCTGATCGGGCTCGTCACTCAGCGGGATATCACTGTCGGTTGTACCTCCGTCGGGTTGAATGCCTGGACCTGCCAGGCACGCGACTTCATGATGTCACCTGCCATTACGGTCAGGCCAGAGCAGAGTGTCGAAGAGGCGGTTCAGATCATGAACGAGAAAAAGTTGCGGAAGCTCCCGGTGGTGGATGAGCTGAATCGACCCGTCGGAATGGTGACTCTGAATGATATCGCCATGGCCTACATCGAGCGTAACGAGCTTATCGTGGAAACGATGCGCAATACCACCACGCAAACCAGCCACATCGCGGTCTGAGAACAGACTGCGTGATACACTGTCAGATTTATACTGTTGACAGCAACAGGAGGTAACTTATGGGCAAGTACGTCATCTTGAGCCGGCTTTCGGCGAGGGCCTTCGACGACCCAAAGGAATTCAAGGATCTGGCTGAAACGGTAAAAACCCGAATCAAAGATGCATGTCCCGGTGTCAAATGGAAGGATAGTTATGCCATAATGGGACGCTTCGATGTCGTAGATATAGTCGAAGCAGACGATCCGATGGAAGTCGAGCGCGCGGCCATGATCATCCGGGCCTACGGCCATGCGATCACCGAAACCATGCCCGCAACCGAATGGCATGATTTTCTGAAAAATCTATAAGCCATCGAATGAAAGGTAATCTGTGAAAAAAGAAGCAACTTTATACGAGAAAATCGATGAAAACCGGGTGCATTGCTACCTTTGCTCCCACGAATGTAAGATCCCTGAATCCAAATACGGAGTCTGCCGGGTCCGGCGTAATGAAGGCGGTACACTCTACACGCTTGTGTACGGGAAAGCGATCTCAGCCGGCGTGGACCCGATTGAAAAGAAACCCCTCTACCATTTCCTGCCCGGTTCACTGGCGTATTCTATTGCCACCATCGGATGCAATTTCCATTGTGCCTTTTGCCAGAACTGGCAGATATCGCAATATGCGCTGGATAACGAAGATAATATCCCGGGCAACGAACTGCCACCTGAAGAGGTCGTAGCGCAAGCGAAGGCGTATGGATGCGAAAGCATCGCTTATACCTATACGGAACCGACCATCTTCTTCGAATATGCGTACGATACCGCGCGCCTGGCACATGAGGCAGGCCTGAGTAACATCTTTGTGACAAATGGTTACATGACCCGCCAGGCGGTCGATATGATCAGGCCCTATCTGGATGCGGCCAATATCGACCTCAAAAGCTACGATGACCAATACTACAAAAAGACCTGTAAAGCGCGTCTGCAGCCAGTCCTCAATACAATCGCTTACATGAAGGAGGTGCGTATCTGGGTGGAGGTGACCACTCTGGTGATACCGGGGGAAAACGACTCGGATATCGAACTGAACCAGATCGCCGAGTTTATTTCCCTTGTGGATAAAGACATTCCCTGGCACATCAGCCGCTTCCATCCGATGTACGAATTTCCGGACCATCCTCCTACACCTGTCGAAACGCTCGAAAAAGCACGGGAGATCGGCTACCGGAACGGACTTCGGTACGTATACCTGGGAAATATCGCTCGGGAATCAAACACATGTTGCCCGCAATGTGGTGAATTGCTCATCGCCCGTCCCATGCCGGGAACCGCGCAAAGGCATCTTTCGGCGGGGGCCTGTCCCCAATGCGGAATGTTAATCGGCGGCGTCTGGGAGCCGAAGGCAACCCCGGTGCAGCCTGAAAGGAAGTGAAAATGACAAATGGAATAACACTCAAGGATTGTATTCAGTTCGCAGTGAATACGGAGGACCGTGCCAGCGGATTCTACCGTGGACTTGCCTATAAGTTCGGCGACGACAAGGAACTGGTGGATTTGTTCAACAAGCTCAGCGGCGATGAAGAGAACCACCGGCGTCAGTTCTCGCAGATCCTGGCCGGTTTGTCCGAGACAGACAATGTGGAATGTTCAAGCGACAAGTGTAATTATCTCAAAGCCATGTCCATCCCCGATTTCTTTAACGATCCCGATAGCCCGTTCCAGGACGTCGACAAGATACAGGGACGGGATGATGCTTTGGAGATGGCGCTTAATTTCGAGAAAGCCACACTGGGATTTTATCAGGCAATGAATGATATTTTCGGCCAAAAGGCATCGCTGGAACAGATTATGGATGCGGAAAAACTGCATATCTCAAATCTCATGACAGCCATGCTGGTGGAAGGCTCCAGGTTCCGCAGCCTTGACGACAGATGGTATTAATGCTCCCATGATCAAAAGGGAGGACAACAAATGAAGCAGTATGACGTAATCGTGATCGGGTCCGGCTGCGGTATGGGTATCGTCGAAAGGGCGGTCTCTAATAAATTGAAGGTGGCGCTGGTCGATAAGGGGCCGGTCGGGGGCACCTGTGCCAACACCGGCTGCATCCCTTCCAAGATGCTCATCCATCCGGCGGACCGGATCATGGAGATCCGGGAAGCAGCCAGACTGGGCATCAGGGTGAATATCGAGAGAATCGATTTTCCCTTCATTATGGAACGCATGCGCAAGAGCGTCCGGGAGTCTAGAGAGGATCAGCGAGAGGGGATTCTTGCTTCCAGGAGTTTCGATTTCTACGAGGGGGAGGGCCGGTTCATCGCGGATTACACCATCGAAGTCAACGGCCAGCAAATAAAGGGAGAAAAGATCTTCATCGCAGCCGGTGCCCGCCCGATGGTCCCGCCCATCAAAGGGCTTGATTCGGTCGATTACCTGACCAATGAATCCGTGTTGGAACTGGAAGAACTGCCCTCCAGCCTCATCATCATTGGAGGCGGATACATCGCCGTAGAGTACGGACACTTTTTCGAAGCGATGGGCACACGGGTCACCATCATTGAGATGACCGATCGTCTGGTTGCCGCCGAGGAGGCCCAGATATCGGATGTGCTGCTTACCGAACTCAGAAACCGAATGAATGTTCATTTGAATACCACGGCTCAGGAGGTGGGGAAAGGGGGTGAGGGGATTCGAGTTATAGCAAAGGATAACGATTCCGGAGAGCAAACTGAATACTCTGCTGAAAAACTCCTGGTGGCCGTCGGCCGCCGTCCCAATTCGGATCTTCTAAATCTCGAAAACACCGGCGTTGAGGTGAACAAACGGGGTTTTATCAAGGTGGATGAATATCTGCAAACCAGCAAAAAGAACATCTATGCAATTGGGGATATCAACGGGCAGATGATGTTCACCCACGTAGGGAATGCTGAAGCAGACCTGGCTGCCGGGAATGGACTGGATAGTGAAAAGACCAAAGTCGATTACCGGGCAGCACCCCACGCGGTCTACAGCTATCCTCAGATCGCCTCGGTGGGCCTGACCCAGGAGCAGGCGCAGAAGGACCATCGGATAATCGTCGGACAGGCGATGTATTCGGCCACCGCCAAGGGCGAGGCCATGATGGAGGAGGTGGGATTTGCCAAGGCCATTGTCGATGAGGATACCCTGGAGATACTGGGGTTTCATATCATCGGGCCTTATGCCCCCATCCTGATTCAGGAAGCGATCAACGCCATGTCATCGGGCGGCCATCTGAATGAATTGATCGACGGAATCCATATCCATCCGGCGCTTTCGGAACTGATCCAGATGACGATCGGATACCTCGAAGAGCCTCTGGAAGGACACGAACACGTCCATACCCCCGAAGAAGGATGAAATGAAAAAGCTTGGGGCGGCTATTCGGATCAACACGAAAACAATCTTACAGGAGGTGAAACCATGCCCGAATTTTCATCACCGTTTTCGGGTTTGGCCAGTGAAAGGAAGCTGACCCATGCGGAAATCGTGCGGGCCATTCGCTACTCAATGGCCGCGGAATTCGAGGCGATCCAGCTCTACATGCAGGCGGCCGAGTCGACGGACAACCGGCTG
>CAZDMY010000009.1:17006-17394 GCA_964506405.1 uncultured Dehalococcoidia bacterium
CCGAATCCACCGATAACAAACTGGTTGCTGCAGTTCTGGAGGATATCGCCAACGAGGAGCGCGTGCATGCCGGAGAGTTCCTGCGTTTGCTGAAGGAACTGGCGCCGGAGGAAGAGAAATACTATTCCGAAGGTGCCGATGAGGTTGAGGAAGAGATCGCCAAACAGTCAAAAGGGTAAAAGCTGGCATTGCGAGTCCGTCCGCACGCCCAGGCGCACCCAAGGACCGAGGTGGATGGCAATCCCCATCGGATTTGGCTGTCATTGCGAGCCCGCGGCAGCGGGTGTGGCAATCTCCGATTGAATGGGGAGATCATACGCCCAGGTCCTTAGATGCGTACACCTAGGCGCATCTTGAGACCGTGGCGTACGCATCTAGCGACCACGTC
>CAZDMY010000010.1:0-16996 GCA_964506405.1 uncultured Dehalococcoidia bacterium
ATCAGCCATGGTAATTCCCCGATCGACAGCCAGTCCTTCGATCTGGTAGTACATCGATTCGTGGGTTGCATCCACGGCTTCGTATCGATAGACTTTCCCCGGCATGATCACCCGAATTGGCGGCTGACGTCTTTCCATGAAGCGAATCTGCATGGGCGAGGTATGCGTGCGCATGAGCATGGGGTATTCGCCTTTTTCATTGGTAGAGTCTACCCATAGGGTATCCCACATATCTCGGGCCGGATGCCCGCGAGGGATATTCAATGCCTCAAAATTGTAGTAATCGGTTTCCACCTCGGGACCCTCGACCACTTCGAAGCCCATTGAGGTAAATATGGATGAGGTTTGTCTCAGTATCTGGGTGGTGGGATGCAGCCTGCCCAGGCGGACAGGGCGGCCGGGAAGTGTTACATCTATGCGGGTTTCTTCCAGTTTCTTTTTCAGTTCGTCTTTGATTAGCTTCTCGTGCCTGTCCCCATGCCTTTCTTCCAGGAGCACTTTCAACCGGTTGGCCGCAGCACCCGCTTCAGGACGTTGTTCGGCCGGCAATTCGGATATGCTTCTCAGTTTCTGTGTGAGCAAACCCTTTCTGCCAAGGTACTTGATTCGCCAAGAATCAAGTTCTGAGCGGGAATTGGCGTTTTCTAATTCACTGATGGCTTGGTGTTGAAGATTCTCAAGTATATCAAGCATGACAGCGCCTTTCCGGTTGTATTAGTTGTATTATAGGTGAGTCCAATTAAAAGGGTCAATAAAGAAAAAGCCCCCGACCGGGGGCTTTACTTGTGATATGTCCTGAAATCCTGTTACTCGGCCCCTCTGGCGACTTGTATCAACTGTGCAAACGCATCCGGCTCGCGAACGGCCATATCCGCCAGGATCTTGCGGTTGATGGCGACGCCCGCCTGGCTCAAGCCGTGCATGAACTGATTATACGGCAGGCCATGCTGCCGGGCTGCGGCGTTAATCCGGGCAATCCAAAGCTGCCGCATTTCACGCTTGCGTTCCCGCCTATGGCGATACGCATAGCTCAGGGAATGAAGCATCGATTCGTGGGCGCGCCGGTACAGCGAATGGCTGCTGGCCCTGTGGCCCTTGGTTAATTTGAGCACCTTTTTGTGCCGGTGCCGCGTGGTGGTTCCTCCTCTGACTCGTGTCATGACCTCTCCTTACCGCAAGCTTTTTGGCAATACAGGTTTGATCCGCTTGTAATCAGCCGGTTCCAGGGCAAAATCCCTGGAATAAGTGCGTTTATTCCGCTTGGTCTTTCTCCGGCGCAAGTGGCTCTTCCCCATCCGTGAATGCATAATTTTACCGGTCCCGGTAACATGGAAGCGACGTTTCACCGCGCTATTTGTTTTCATCTTGGGCATCTTTATCCTCTTTTTCTTCTTTTTCTTCTTTTCCTGCCTTTATTTCCGCTTTCGCCTCTTTGCCCGGGATCAGGATTACGGTCATGCTCCGCCCTTCCATCATAATATCCCGTTCCACTTTGGCTGTATCCCCTAAAAGCCCGATCGCCTTTTCCAGAAGCTCTCTTCCTATTGACGGATGAACAATTTCCCTGCCACGAAACAGCACTATGAGCTTTACTTTTGCACCCTCAGCAAGTAACCGCTTGGCAGCCTTCAATTTGAAATCGATATCATGCTGCCCGATTTTGGGCCGCATTCGAACCTCTCTAAGGCCCGTGGATTTCTGACTCTTGTTTGCCTGCCGGACTTTCTTGGCTTGTTCATACTTGAACTTGCCATAATTCAATAGCCGACACACAGGAGGATCCGCCATTGGGGCAACTTCCACCAGGTCGAGGCCCTGTTCCGCTGCTTTACGCCGCGCTTCGTCCAGCGCCACCACCCCGAGCTGCTCCCCGGCGTTGCCAATCAGCCGTACCTCTCTAGCTCTGATCTGCTCGTTCGCCCGGTATTTCTTAGTTGTTGGTTCTGCTGCGTACTTTTTGACTATTCCCGTACCACCTGTTTTTAAGATAGCATTGATTTATATACCATATTGGCTAACATAAGTCAAAGACCCTGCTTTGCCATTATAGCAGATTCTACCCTTTCTTTGAATGCATCCAGCGGTTGATCGGGCAAATTCTCACCGTTGCGCATCCGAATGGAGACCGTCGAATTCTGCACTTCATTATCGCCTACAATCAGCATATAGGGAATTTTGTTTATCTGGGCCAATCGTACCTTCTGGTTCATTCGCTCATTGCTGAAATCCACCTCCACCCGAAACCCTGACCGCTTTAATTCACCAGCTACCTGGCTGGCATAATCGATATGGCGATCGGCAATCGGGATTAACACCACCTGAACCGGGGCCAGCCAAACCGGAAACGCCCCGCCAAAGTGTTCCACCAGCACGCCGAAGAAGCGTTCTATGCTCCCTAACAATGCCCGGTGAACCATGTAGGGCCGGTGTTCTTTCCCGTCCTCCCCGATGAAATTCATATCAAAACGGTCGGGCAGGTTGAAATCGAACTGGATCGTGGAGCACTGCCAGGACCGTCCGACTGCATCCTTGATCTTGATGTCGATCTTGGGACCGTAGAAAACGGCTTCCCCCTCCATTCTTTCGTAGGGAAGGTCTCTGGATTCTATTGCTTTTACCAGTGAGGCCTCAGCCTGATTCCACATGGTATCGCTGCCGGCATATTTATCCGGCTTTTGCGGATCGCGAACGCTCAGTTCGACATTGAAGTTTTCGAAACCGAACCCGCGTAACATCGTCAAACTGAAATCCAGCACACGCAGGATTTCACCTTCGATCTGTTCCGGGGTGCAGATGATATGGGCATCATCCTGGGTGAAGCCGCGTACCCGGAGCAATCCGTGCAAGGTGCCACTGCGTTCATAACGGTAGACCGTCCCCAGTTCCGCCCACCTTAAAGGCAGTTCCCGGTACGAGCGCAACTGAGTTTTATAGATCATGATATGAAACGGGCAGTTCATCGGCTTGATGTAGTAATCCTGCCCGTCGATATCCATCGGCGAGTACATGCCATCTTTGTAGAAATCGAGGTGCCCGGAGGTTTCCCACAGGTGCGCTCGCCCGATGTGCGGGGTAAAGACGATATCGTATCCGCCCTCGTAATGCATCTTTCGCCAGTAATCCTCAATCAGCACGCGGACCCTTCCGCCTTTGGGATGCCAGTATGCCAGACCCGCACCCGCCTCCTCGTGGAAACTGATCAGGTCGAGTTGTTTAGTCAGCCGGCGATGATCGCGCGCCTCGATCTCTTCCAGGCGCTTCAGATAAGCCTTAAGATCATCCTTACTTTCGAAGGCTGTTCCATAGATGCGCTGCAGCATGGGACGGTTTTCATCACCACGCCAGTATGCTCCGGCAATACTCAGCAGCGTGAAGGCTTTAATCTGTTTTGTGCTTTCCAGATGGGGGCCCTTGCACAGGTCCACAAAGGAACCGTGCCGGTAAATGGAGATGGTTTCATCCCCCAGGTCATTGATGAGTTCTACCTTGTAGGGCTGCGATTCAAACAGCTTCAGCGCTTCCTCTTTGGAGATATCCTCTCTGGTAAAGGGTTGTTTGGCCTTGATGGATTCCTTCATCTTCTCTTCGATGACTCCCAGGTCATCCGGTGTCAGCGAACGGGGGAGATCGAAATCATAATAGAATCCATCATCGGTAGCCGGACCGATCCCGAATTTGGCATCGGGAAAGATCGATTGTACCGCTTCGGCCATTACATGAGAGGCCGAGTGGCGAACGGTCGCCAGATGATCGTGGTTGTTGTCTTCCTGCATGATCAATTCAGTTATTTGGGGGGAATTCCAAAGGCCCGACGTTAATTCTATAGGTAAAAGGGGAGGTTCGTCAAACGGGTCTTTTGGCAATCATGGCGGAGATGAGGTAACTCATCACCACCTCACCGTGCTGGTTTCTCATCTCTACCCGGGCTTTTACGATACCCCGACTCGGGTTGCTTTTCGATTCCCGTTTTTCGATGGGTTCCGAAGTCACAGTCAGCCGGTCACCCGGAAAAACCGGTTTGAGGATCTTCACCTTTTCGTATTCCAGCATTCCGAGTATGGCTCCCTTTGGCTCTTCGTTCACAGCACGAAGCAGGGTGACGATGGCCAGCATGTAGCCGGAAGACGCTGTCAGGCTTCCATAAGGGTAGGTTTTCGCCACATCTTCATCGACATGAAACGGTTGCGGATCCCACTTCCGGGCGTATTCGATCATTTCGTCTTTATCGGCCAGGTGTTCCCCCAGGAATTTTTCCCGGTTGAGTACAACGTCTTCGTAGTATTCAATCTCCACTTGAGTAACCCCGTGGTAAGCATAGCCTGAGACTGAGTGTTCGGTCAATAGAAAAGGGCGGGCACAAGGCCCGCCCCTACTATCTCCTGACTCCTGGCTCCTGGCCGCTCGCTACTCGATATGTACACTTCGTTTAACATTCAGAAGCGTGGTACTGCTGTCGGCAGTAATATCGTATGTGCCGGAATTAACCGGACCAACAGTCACGGTTGCCTTCGTTCCTCCGCCGTACCACTCAGCAGTGGCTGTACCGGTGAAACATGGGGATGTTCCGGGATTCAAAACGTCGCTGCCTTCCGGGCAGAAACAAACAGTAAGCGGAACTTCCCAGCCTGCTGGCGAAGGACGGTTATCGCCTTGTAAGGCAACGTAAACCTTCACCATCGTCCCGGTGCCCGTTTCGATAGGCATGATACTCAGGAAACCGCCGGTCAACTGGTAATTGGTGCTCGATGAGGTGCCGGGCCCTGTTTGCCCCATAACATCCGTCAATTGGTAATTGGTTGAGGACCGATCCCCTCCCCCGCTCGACCCGCCCCCGGCGGTGGTCCAAGGCAGATCGTAATTGTCGCTCGACATGGCAATGGCAATCCCGGCTGCCGCCAGGCAGATGACGATTGCCGCAGGTATAAAAACCTTCCTGTTCTTGATTATATTCATAAATTCGCTCCTTAAAGATATGAGTTGGTCTGGTTCGGGGGTTCAGGGTTCCCCCATTCTCCGGTTCCCCGGTTCCCCGGTTCTCCCATCCCCGTTTCTCACATCCCCGGAGCGCGGGGGGAATTCGAGTATACCTTGAACTCTCCGATATCGAATACCCTTTCATCTTCAACGGGTATCGACTGAAGACCGGTGCCATCGGATTCATAAGAGGTTGTATTGAGTTGCGGAAGTTTCAGTTGGTTCGTTGAAATATTGGCCGGGTCTTCATCAGATTCTCTCGGGGGGAATTCATCATTACCGGATCGGATATCACTATAATCGATAGTGATCTCGATGACGGCATGGCCGAATTGACCATAGTCAATTTGCTCTGCCTTTGCACCTTTTCCATTGTTTCCGTTTTCGGGATCACCCGATAATAGGGATTGAAGGTTTGGCAATTCATGCCGCGGCGTCATCTCGCCGTCGGCGTTGACTTCCACGCCCAGCCAGAGATCGCGGTTGAAATCGATACCGGCCAGCGGGTTAACACTTCCCAGGCTCACATCGAAATATCCCTCTTCTACGTTCACCGACGAATGGGTTTCCTCCCAGATCGGGGTTCCGCCGTTTTCTGCATCATAAATCCGTAAGGAAATGGAAATTGCAGAATCCACCGGCTGGCCGCTGTTGCGGTCGATCAGGTAACCGTAATAGCTGATCTTGTCAACAGCATAACTGGATTCCACCGCGTATACTGGTGGAATCACCAGCATGCTGGCAATTAGCAGGGTTAAAGCTAAAGCGACGAGTCTATTCATCAGGTACTACTTATGTTAATTGAATACTGTAACTCTTTCAAGTTCGCTAGTTCCAGTTCATCTCTCATGACCCTCTGGATTTTGACTTTCGTCAGAATGACATTTGTGTTCATGTCATTCCGGACTTGCAAGTTGTGTCATAATGTCGTCGAGAGGAGTCCGCCGCGGCGGACGACGTTGCGATCCCCAATATCCCCCTTTACGAAAGCAGGGAAAGAGGGGAATTGCTTCGCTAAAGCCTGTGCTGAGCGAAGACGAAGTGCTCGCAATGACATGCCGAAAAAAATGCATTGTTCAAGTTATGACACAGCCTCTTGATCCGGAATTCGGAAGGGCCAGAGTGGGGGGGCTTACCTCTTCTTAACACAGGCATCGACTGCGGCCAATCCGATGCTATTGTCCGGTAGAAGCTAAAACTGTATAATAATCTTTTGGTGATTTAAGCTTGAAGGTGAATTTGAAGGGGGAAAGGGCTTTTGGGAAAAGCCCTTTCATTTTGAAAATTTTGAAACGATTTACAGGAGGATAAATGGCAGGAATTATTTCATACGGAGCATATATCCCATATCACCGAATCAATCGAAAGACTGTATTCGGTGCCATGGGATGGCTGGATTCAGCCACTAACGTCAAGGGTGAAAAGGCCATCTGCAATTACGATGAAGACGCCATCACGATGGCAGTCACCGCCGCTAATAATTGCCTGAAAAACGCCGATCGTGAAAAGGTCGACGGAATCTATCTGGCCACCATAAGCTCGCCTGCGGTCGAACGGCAGGCGGCCGGGACAGTGGGCACAGCCCTGGACCTGGAAGGAAACGTTCGGTCGGCGGATTTCTCCGGGTCAACGAAAGTGGGAGCGGCTGCACTCATCGCTGCCTGCGATGCGGTGAAGGCTGGCTCTCTGAAAAACGTTTTAGCCTGCGCATCCGACTGCCGCACCGGCAAACCCGGCAGCCTGGATGAACAGACGTATGGCGATGCAGCCACTGCCTTCATGATCGGGGATGAAAGCGTCATCGCTGAGTTGAAGGGCGCATACTCGGTTTCCTACGACTTCATGGGACACTGGGAAGGAGATACCGACGCCTATGGGCATTTCTGGGAATCCCGCTGGGTCACCGACGAGGGATACAATCCCCATCTCCTGGAAGCTGCAAAAGGGGTCCTTAAAAAGTGTGGCCTGGAAATCGATGGTGTTTCCAAAGTCATCATCCCCGCGATCAATGCCAGGGCTGCCGGCGGCGTCGCCAAGAAACTGAAACTGGCTGACGATCAGATTCAGACACCCGTGTTCGATTCTGTGGGCGATTGCGGCAATGCGCAGTCCACGCTCATGCTGGCCGCCGCTCTGGATGAAGCCAAGCCGGGGGATAAAATCATGGTGCTGAGTTATGGCAACGGAGCGGACGGGCTCATCTTCGAAGCCACCGATGCCATCGCAAGCTACACACCGGCCAAGACCGTGGCCAGGATGCTGGAAACCAAGCGCGAAATAACCAACTACAACCAGTACCTGGTTTTTCGGGAAATCCTTCCCGTCGAGACCGGCATACGCGGCGAAGAACTGGATGCTGCCGCGACGCAGGTTTCCCGATTGTGGAGAGAGCGAAAAGAAATCACCGCCCTTTGCGGTTCCAAATGCAAAAAGTGCGGCACTCCGCAGTATCCTTATCAGAGGGTATGTGTCAACCCGGATTGCGGTGCAATCGACGAGATGGAGTGGTATCGCTTCTCCGATAAGAAAGGAAAGCTCTTCACATATACGCGTGATAGCCTGGCCTTTACTTATAATCCGCCCCAGGTTTACGGTGTCATCGAGTGGGAAGGCGGCGGAAAATTCTGGTTCGATATCTCCGATTGCGATCCGGATAATCTGGAAGTAGGGATGGAGATGGAGATGTCCTTCCGGCGGAAATATCACGATAAATGGCGCGGGCTCTCCGTCTATTTCTGGAAAGCGATTCCCGCTCTGGACTAACAGGAGGATAGAACAAAATGGCTGAAGGAATTAGAGATAAAGTTGCAATTATTGGTATGGGCTGCACCAAGTTTGGTGAGCATTGGGATAAAGCCGGTGAAGACCTGATGGTGGATGCCTTCCGGGAATGCATAGAAGATGCCGGCATCGAGAAAAAGGATATCGACGCGGCCTGGATGGGCCATTATTTCGATGAGGTGAACGTCGGGAAAACCGCAGCGCTGATGTCGCAGGCGCTCAAACTGCCGTACATCCCGGTCACTCGTGTTGAAAACGCCTGCGCCAGCGGATCGGAGTCGCTGAGGGCTGCATGTTATGCCGTCGCATCAGGGGCATATGATATCGGACTGGCAATGGGGGTTGAAAAACTTAAGGACTGCGGTTATGGCGGCCTGCCGCAGGCCGCCATCCTGAGCCTTTTGGGAACAAAAAGCCGGTTTGTCAATCCGAACCGGACCGCACCCGGAGGATTCGCCATGGTGGCCACTCGTTACTTCGCACAGTACGGGTTGACCCCGGAAGAAGGCAAGCACATGATCGCTTATGTATCCTACAAGAGCCATAAGAACGCCGAATTCAGCCCCAAGGCGCATTTGCGTAAGGGTGTTTCGATCGAGCAGATCATCAAGGCCCCGATCATCGCCTGGCCACTGGGCCTGTTCGACTGCTGTGGCGTGAGCGACGGCGCTGCCTGTGCCATCGTCTGCCGGGCCGACGTGGCCAAAAATTATCGCGATGACCCGGTCTATGTCAAGGCAATGCAGGTGGGTATCAGCTCCGGCGAGGAAATGATGTATCCAAACTGGGATAATGCCCATATCGAAACCACCGTTCGTGTGGCCAAAAAGGCGTACGAAGAGGCCGCTATCACCAATCCGCGCGAGGAAGTCAGTGTAGCCGAGGTCCACGACTGCTTCTCGATCACCGAAGCGGTGACAATGGAGGATCTGCAGTTCAGCCCGAGGGGGAAGGTCCGCGAGGATATCGAATCGGGGTTCTTCGATCTTGATGGGCAACTCCCGGTTCAGCCTGATGGCGGGCTGAAGTGCTTCGGCCACCCGATCGGCGCATCCGGACTGCGCATGATGTATGAAATTTACAAGCAACTTCAGCATAAAGCACAGGGACCAGAGAGGCAGATCAAGGATCCGAAGATCGGGCTGACGCATAATATGGGCGGCGTGCCCGCTGCAAACGTGGTCAGCGTGATGATTGTGGGAAGATAAAAGGCGAAATCTCAAATCCCAAGCATCAAATCCTAAACAAATCCCACTGAACCAAACTCAGGATGCTTCAAGTATGGAAGTCAATTGTCTGAAGCTTGTTGAAAACTCGTTTCGGGTTTCGAAATTAGAATTTCGGATTTACTCTAATAGGGAGGTAAAATGCCAACATTAGGAAAACTGGTTGAAGGAAAGGTAGCCATCGTCACCGGCAGCAGCCGGGGAATCGGGAGATCGATCGCCCTCAAACTGGCCGAGTGCGGTGCGGATGTGGCGATCAACTACTCCAAGAGCGTAGATGCTGCAAAAGAGGTTCAGCAAGAAATCGAGAAGATGGGACGGAAATGCCTGCTGGTTCAAGCCGATGTTTCCAGTTTTTCCGATGCCCAGAAAATGGTGGATGAAGTCGTCGAAAAGCTGGGCACGCTCGATATCCTCGTCTGCAACGCCGGCATCAACATGGACGGCGTGATCTGGAAGATGACCGAGGAACAGTGGGATAAAGTGCTGGCTGTCAATTTGAAGGGCTACTTCAACTACTGCCGGGCGGCAGTTCCCGTCTTCCGGGAGAAGCAGTACGGAAAGATAGTCAATATTGCATCGATTAACGGACTTCGCGGCAAGTTCGGACAGGCCAACTACACAGCCGCAAAAGGCGGAATCATCGCCTTCACCAAGACCCTGGCCCGCGACCTGGGGAACAAGAATATCAATTGTAACGTGGTTGCCCCCGGCCTGATTGAAACAGAGATGGTCGCAGCCATGGATGAGGCCGCGAAGGATAAATCCCGCGCCGAGATCATCCTGGGCAGGATCGGAAAACCAGAGGAAGTAGCCAACGTGGTCGCGTTCTTGGCATCCGATTTCGCCAGCCACATCACCGGTCAGACGCTCAATGTAGATGGCGGCCAGTTGATGTAAGAAAGCAATCGGCAATCGGCTTTCGGCTTTCAGCCTTCGGGGTAGCGAGGTTCTGATAGCAGCTAGCTGACCGCCGACCGCTTGAATCAAATCACAGATAGAATGTCTGCACGCATATTTTCATCGGCATAGCAGATATTATTGAAAAGGAGTTTAATATGGGTGATAGGTTAAAAGGAAAAGTAGCAGTTATCTCCGGTTCCAGCATGGGAATCGGCAGGGCACTGGCTGTCGATATGGCCAGGGAGGGCGCAGATATCATCGTCAACGCCAGGAATGTGGACAAGTGTAAGGAAGTGGTCGCAGATATTGAGGCATTGGGAAGAAAGGCTGTTCCGGTCGCCGCAGATATCTCCATCAAGGAACAGGCGGAAAACCTGATCAACGCCGCCGTTGAGAACTTCGGCAAGATCGATATCCTGGTCAATAACGCCGGTTTCCTGCGCGATCGCATGCTATGGAAGATGTCCGATGAGGAATTCGACGATATCATCCGGGTTTTCATCTATGGTTATTTCTATTGCCTTCGCCGTGCTGCGCAACTCATGCGAGAGCAAAACTGGGGCCGCGTCATCAACATGTCCTCCAGGGTGGCGCTGGGCAATTCAGGGCAGGTCAATTACGGCACCGCCAAAACCGGTATCTTAGGGATGACCCGCTGTGCCGCCCGCGACCTGGGACGTAAGAGCGTGACCGTCAACTCCATTTTCCCAGGTGCCGCCAGCCGTTTGACCGTTACCAAGGAAGTGCTGGATAGCAAGGGTAAGCGGCAGGATAAAGATGTGAATACCATTGCCCGCGTCGGAGATTTACTGGAAGACCCCGAATACTTCACCCCGTTCATCACCTGGCTTTGCACCGAAGAAGCCGCTAACGTGAACGGGCAGACTTTCTTTGTACGCGGCCGCCAGATCAGCCTTTATGCAGCAGCCCCGGATATGAAGAGTTCGATCTTCGCACCGAATGAAGGCTGGACGGTCGATGAGGTCTCCCAGATATTCCCCAAGACGCTGGGCGAGGGCCTGGTGAATCCGGCACCACCGGTGGAAGATAAGAAGTAGGGGTTTTTCTATATAAGGGGTTTCCCAACTACAGATCAGACCTCCCTCCGGTATACTGGGGGGAGGTTTTTAGAATTATCCCCTCACTCTCGCTCTCTCCCCAAAGGGGCGAGAGAACTCCCTCTCCCTCGCAGGGAGAGGTTAGGTGAGGGTACAAATCGGGTACCACAGCAAATGACCAATCGCTTGAAGAACAAAGTTGCCATCGTTACCGGGGCCGGTTCCGAATACGGGATCGGCCGAGCGATCGCCATCCTTTTTGCCCGGGAAGGGGCAAGGGTGGTAGTGGCCGATATCAACGAGGAAGCCTCCAGAGCGGTTCTTAAAGAGATCAGGAATACCGGCGGCGCGGCCATTCAAATTCCCACCGATGTCACCCAGGTAAACCAGGTTAAACGCCTGATAAAGGGAGCTATTCGGTCGTTTGGCGGGATCGATATCCTGGTGAACACCGCCGCAGATTACCGGGACCGCTCTATCGTCAAAATGACCGAGCAGGATTTCCACCAGATTGTGGATGTCTGCCTTAACGGCACCTTCTATTGCACCAAATATACGGTAGAATGGATGATCACAGCGGCCCGGAATGAGACCAAATCGGGGATACCGGCACCGTGCCGGAAGATCATTCATTTCACCTCAGGGGCTGGATTGCGTGGCAATCCGGGACAAGCTAACTATTCGGCAGCCAAGGCAGGGGTTATCGGGCTTACCAAGTCCAATGCCAGGGAATTCGCCAGGTACAATATCTGCGTCAACGCCATCTCTCCGCTCGCAATTACACCATTGACCGATCTCATGACAGACGATCTCAAAGAGGCGTTAATTGCCCGTGTTCCGCTGGGGCGCTGGGGCGACCCGGAAAAGGATGTCGCGCCCGTCGCCCTGTTTTTAGCTTCGGAGGATTCCAACTACGTCACCGGTCAGGTCATTATTGCCAGCGGCGGGCTGGATATGTAATGATAACCTGCAAAGGAGGATTCATTGGGTACGCTTGAAAACAAAGTAGCAGTAATCACCGGCTCCGGCAGGGGCATCGGAAAAGAAACCGCCATGATTTTTGCTCACCAGGGTGCCAGCGTGGTAATCAACGATGTCGATGAAAACGTCGCCGCCCAAACCGTTGCGGAAATCCAGAAAGAAGGCGGAAAGGCCGCTTATTGCGTTGCCGATATCCGCAGGCCGGATGAGGCTCAGAAACTGATGAAGGCCGCGGCGGATGAATTCGGCAAGCTGGATATCCTGGTCAATAATGCCGGTATCGCCCGTGATACGCTCGCCGGTCGGATGAGCCCGGAACAATGGCAACTGGTGATCGATATCAACCTGACCGGCGCTTTCAACTGCATCCGGGCAGCATCAAAATACATGATGAAGAAAAACCACAACGGACGGGTGATCAATGTTTCATCGGTGGTAGGGCTTGCCGGAAACATGGGGCAGTTGAATTACGCTGCGTCCAAGGCAGGCATCATCGGAATGACTAAAACGCTGGCCAAAGAATGGATGCGTTACGGAATCACTGTGAACGCGGTCGCGTTTGGCGGCGTGGATACCCGCTTCACCGCAGTCAAGGAAGCTTCCGAGGAAGCCTTCGGCGAAAAAACAGGCATCCCCGAAAAAGCCCGCGAGGGGATGGTGGAACGGATGGAGACCCTCACCATCTTCGGGGGCATGACCACCCCAGAGCAGGCCGCCCAGTGTATTTACCTGCTTGCCCTTCCGGAAGCCAGGTATATCACCGGAAACGTGCTGAATGCCACCGGCGGACTGTATATGTGATCATATGAGAATCGGCCTGTCTCTCGGCGGTGGTGGTGCATTGGGGTATGCACACATAGGCGTAATACGCGCCCTGCGGGATGCGGATATCCGTATTGATATGGTCAACGGTTCCAGCATGGGAGCGGTCATGGCCGGGGCCTACGCCCTGCATGCCGATATAGATTACATTTCCTCGATCGTCCACGAAATGGCTCAGTGTGTTGGCGTCAAACTCTTCAATATCTTTCGATCCGGCAAAGATGCCCGTCCCTTCGTCCGCGGATGGATGGCTAACGCGATCTGCGATATCTCACTGCTGCGTAAAAGCATCCTCCCCCACAGCGATGTTGTCAGGACCCTTGAGATGATCTTCGGAGAGAACAGGTACTCCGACACACGAATCCCCTTCTCCTCCGTAGCTGTGGACCTTATCAGCGGCAAAATCGTTCACATCAATGAGGGGAAACTGGTCGACGGCATACTGCCCTCCGTTTCCATTCCCGGTGTATTTCCCCCTGTTGAAAGAGGTCGGCAGTTGCTGTCGGATGGAAGTATTCTAAGTGATGTTCCCATTCGTGAGTTAAAAGAGCAGGGAGCCGAGTTCGTTATCGGCGTCAAGCTTGGACCAAAGGCCGGTCTGAGATACGAAACCGGGTTCGATATCCTAAATATCATCGAAACGATGAAGGAAGATACCATAGTAGAGTGGGAACTAAAGCAAGCCGATTTTGTGATCGATATTGATATTCCCGGTATGAATATCTTCGATTTTGAAACCTCGAAAGTGGCCATCGAAGCGGGATATCAGATTACTTCAAAACTGATTCCGAGTATCGAGAGGAAACTCTCCAGCCATGAATAAAGAGGCTACATTGGTGATCGGCGGGCTGGGATTGAAAGGCCTGGCCAATATCGGGGTTCTCCAGGCGATAAGCGAATCCGATATCCCCATCAAACGGATTGTTGCATCGGGGATCAGTTCCATTATCGGCGCACAGTTCGCCCTGGGTAGAGACATGAACCTCCTGACCGATGAACTGGTGAGTTTTTTTGCTGAAAACGATCGGTATCTGTGGGGATTGCAGCGCCTATCCGGTATGCCCCGGCGGCGAACGCGAAGAGTTCGAGATAGCTTTGCATATTTCCTTCGGGAAAGGCTTTTCTGCCAGGCCAACTTCTCGCGAATCAGCATCCTGCCCTGGGATATTCTCGATTCCAGACTGAAGACGTTTTTCGGCGATGTTCACCCATCTGATTTCCAGGTACCGCTCGCCGTTTCAGCCATTGACCTTTCCCGTAAACAGGAAGTGCTGCTGGAAGAGGAAGACCTGATAATGAGGCTGAAAGCCGGCCTGGCGTTCCCCGGTCTCTTCCCACCCGTTCATCACCGTGATCGGGAATACGCAGGCAGCACGTTCTACTGTGAACTCCCGCTATCCACCCTGAGCACAGCGGATGCCCCGATAATAGTCAGTGATATCCCATCGAGCCTTTCAACCGAGAGACCCGGAAATGTTATCGAAACACTGGCACGTGTCGATGAGATTCGGAGCATGGTGATTAAAAAGGATTTGCTGGCCAGGGCAGATCGCCTGTTCAGTCTACAGACAGTCAAGGGATTTCAATGGGGCAATTACAGGCAGATTCACATGCAGGTAGACCGTGCCTACCAGGAGATGAAGACGCTTATGGATGAATCGGGGTAACCTGATCAATCCAGGGAGATCGAGCTTCCATCTTAATAAACTCATTGCCAGTTCTTTGCACCCACCCGCACTCAATGAAACCGCACTTGGTAAAACACGCTCTGGCGCGAGAGTTCCACGTCAGTGTATGCAGAACAATTCGCTCGATATCGAGAACACGAAACACGTAATCCATAAGGATTTGCACCGCTTCTGTGCCGTATCCTTTTCCCCAGTAGTCCCGATCGCCTATCATGATGCCCAGTTCCGCTTCCTTCCGTACTGTATCAATATCGTAGCAGGTGCAATTGCCGATATGCTTGGCGACAGGAACCTCGATGGCAAACTGAATCTTGCCATTATCGAGCAGACGGTGGGGATACTGCAGGACAAAAGTGGAAAAGCTCAGCGGGAAAGGCTCGCTCGCATCCAGGTGCATCAGTTCCGAATCGGTTGCCCAGGTGTAATCGTTACCGGCATCGGAGATATCCTTTTCCCGCAGAACGACTTTTTTCCCGTGCAGCCTGACCTCGTCTTGTTGATGTACCACCGTGAGAGGTATTGTAGAAGAGGGCCCTGCCCTGTGTCAAGCGGCAGCATCTGATATCTGGCCCAATCTGGCAATCACTGCCTCAAGCAGGTGGAGGATGGTGTGGTCGCCCTCGATCTGGAGTTCGCCGCTGGTCCAGGCATGAAACTGGTTTATCTCACCTTTCCTGATCGCTGCCCAGGTACCGGCGGGCAGTGTGACAGTTGTATCAGGATTTGAGGTGATGCCTTCCCAACGAGAAACGTTCCCTTTGTCACACAGCAGGTACCAGTCGCTTCCGCCAGTCCCCGTGAGTATAAACTGGACTGTTGCCACCAGTGACTCGATACCGGAGACCCCCGGACCAATGGCTGAAGGTGTGGGGAGCCCAAGTAATTGCGCCAGATGCTGTGTACAGAAGTTATCGCGGTCCGGATCCTCGCCAGGTAGAGAGACTCCCAGTTGTCGCAAGTTGCGCTGTACCTTGACGATATGCAGTCCAGCCACGAACGCCGCCCGCACTTCGTTGTAGAAAAGGTGCTTGACTTCGTACCCTGCCAATAGTTCGTAGTGTCGGATTGTTTCTTCTTTCCCGGGCAGGCCTTCCAGCCGGGGAACTCCGATCGCTTCGCCAAGCAAATGATCGAGCGTTAAGATGAATGCCAGGTCCGATTCCCCATCCCCCAGGAAGGCAATATCCCAGTCCAACAGTCCCAAAAGTTTCCCAACCGGACTGAAGATCGCATTCGGCATCCTGGCATCTCCCCAGCAAAGGGAAACATGCTCCGGTTCATATCGATTAGCCCTAAGCCAGCCGAGCGCGGCTTCAAGAATGGGATGGGAATCGTCCGGGGAATCCTTGAGCCAGGCGAGGTATTTCTCCCAGTAATCGAGGTCCCGATCCACCGGCCCGGTGTTTGCAGGCGGAATACCCAGAAAAGCGAAATCCTTGCTTTGCCAATTCAGTCTATGGAGGCGGGCCACCCCCTCGATGACCTCCCACCACATCCGCTCTCGCTGCTCGATAGGTGAATCGTAGCAGATACCATAGGAATGATAGGGCGGGAACTCGGAGGGCACCTCTCCCACGAGTTGCTCCATCACATAAAATGGTGTGCCCAGCAGGCTGGTATCCGGTTCAAACCAGAATACCTTTGGAACCGGTACATCCGTTCCCTCGAGTTGTTTGAGAATGCGGAATTGCTTTTCCACCTTGGGGTCGGGGTAGACCGGATACTGGGCACCCTCGCAGCGAAGGACCATCCCGGCCGACCGGCTCTGGCCTTCTTCTGTCCAGTTTAAGTCAAATAAAAAGCTCTCACTCGTGAACCCCGCCCCCGAGCGCTGCAACTCCGATAGTTTCATATCGCCGGCATCCGGCATTTTCCCTCTGAGCCAGTCCAGAAGTTTTGTTTGAATATCAAATATATCAGCATCTCTTGAGATCATAGTATAAATTTGCTCCCCTTATTTACTGGTGATTTCAACTTCACTGACCAGGTTATTGGTTAGTACAACCCCTCGGTTATCTCAAAAAAGAGAACTCCATACGCTCCCGGCATTCGGTAGTAACGTATGGATAAAACGGAAACTCGAATGAAATTTAACGGCTTGTCATCCGAAATTGCGGCATTATTGAGTAGCAATTGGAGTAAGGGTGAACACCTGAGCCAGTTTGCTGGCAGCGCGCCAGTCTCCGTTACGGGGGATACGATATCTAATTTCAAACGACTAATGACTCTGGACTAACAGCTGATGACTTATGACTGATGACTACCAACTCCCGACTCGGCTCCCTGGTTATTGTTTCTTGTCCCTTGGTTATTTCCCCTCAACTCCCGACTCGGCACTCGGCACTAAATTGGTATCATGTCACCGGATTTCACGGCACTAAATTGGTATTATGTCCCCGGATTTCAAAGTCCCCCTGACAAGGGGGATTCAGGGGGTTTATTCTTCACTCCCCTTTAGAGAATTTTTCTCGTTCCCACGGTCCTCCGTGGGAACGAGAAAATCCTCGAAAAAAGATTAAAACCGACTGAACTCACAAAAGATTCTTGTGAATTCATGCAACAA
>CAZDMY010000011.1:0-2879 GCA_964506405.1 uncultured Dehalococcoidia bacterium
ACCGATGTGGGCCCGGTTCCCATTGATACCAGGATGTAATGACAGCGATGAGAACATTTCAGCCACCGCCGACTTCGTGCTGGGGCTGGGATTGAAGCAGGTCGATATACTCCCCTATCATCGGCTTGGGATCGCCAAGTATCGACGGCTCGGGATTGATTATCCCCTGCCTGATGTCCAGCCTTATTCCGAAAAGCAGCTCGAAGCGATCCAGGCAAAGCTGGAGGCCAAAGGTCTGGAAGTCCGGGTAGCCTGAACCATCCGCTTTACGGACAATTGACACCTGATAGCCCAGAACCCTATAATGGTTATTTGGTTTGGGGTTTTGTACCCTGATCTGAAAAATAAATCATCAGGAGGCACTTAAAATGGATTTAGGAGTAGCTGGAAAGACGGTTATCGTAACCGGTGGCGGTTCAAACATCGGGCGGGCGATCTCCATAACTTTGGCCGATGCTGGTATGAACGTGGTCATCGCCGATATCATGGAAGATGCTGCTCAGAAAGTGGCAGATAAGATCAAATCCGACGGTGGCAAAGCCAGCGTGATAAAAACGGACGTTACCAACTTTGATTCCGTACAGGCGATGGTCGATAAGGCTGTTGCAGATAACGGCGGCGTGGATGTGCTGGTCAATAATGTTGGCTGGACTTTCGACCGGTTTTTCCTGGAAAAACCGCTGGAAGAGTACGATAAGGAAATCGCGCTCAATCTCAAGAGCAATATCTATTGCAACCGGGCCATCCTGCCCCACTTTATTGAGAGGAAAGCCGGCAAGGTTGTTAATATCTCTTCAGATGCGGGCCGAATGGGTGAGTTCCGAGAAGCCGTATACGGCGCCTGCAAGGCTGGCGTTATTGCGCTGTCTAAATCCCTCACTCGCGAGTACAGCCGCAACAATATCAACTTCAATTGCATCTGCCCGGGAGCAACCATCCCCATGAGCGATGACGAGGTAAGCAGCATCAGCATCTTCTCAAAAGAAGGATTTGGTGCCGGTATCACGCAGGAGAAGATCCCTGAGGAACAGAAGAAAAAGATGCAAAAAGCCTATCCGATCGGAAGGCTGGGAACCAATGTGGATATCGCCAAGGCGGTACTATTCTTCGCCTCCAGTCTTTCGGACTATATCACCGGCCAGACAATGAGCGTCAGCGGCGGCTACAGTATGGTTGACTAAGAGAGAATAGTAGTAAATTCTTCGACACTTTAACACCATCGAAAGGGGGACCTTACGGTCCCCCTTCTCATACTATACCTGCCTTCGGTTGTCCCGCTGGATCACATGACGCAGGAACCCGGGAACGACAACCCTTGCTATCCTTACCATTTCTTGAATTATTGACCATTCGCTATTAACGATCAGTAATTAAGTAGGTTGTCCCATGCATTAAGGCTATCCCCTTTCAATCACGTGAAAACGGGAATTTCTCTCGCAAAGAGGGGGGTAAAGAAGCTAAAAGTCCCGCATACCTGATGTATCGAAATGTTGAGGGTGGAATACCAGCAGTTCCATCATTGTGCCCGATTACGAAGTTCGAGCACCTGCTGATAAGTTAATAGACAGATTAAGGTCTCCCAATTGCTCTTTGGAAACCACGTCCGGGGAATTGGTCATCAGGTCCTGTGCTGTTTTGGTCTTCGGGAAAGCGATTACTTCCCGGATGTTTTCCTCACCAGCCAGCAGCATCAGAAAACGGTCGATACCGGGCGCGATGCCCCCGTGGGGTGGCGCGCCAAACTCCAGCGCCTCCAGTAAATGGGCAAACAGCTCACGAATTTCCGCTTCCTGATACCCGAGCATCTTGAAGATTTTCAGTTGCAAATCGCTATTGTGAATCCTGATCGATCCGCTGGAAAGCTCGTAACCGTTGCAGACAAAATCATAGTGCCGGGCGCGAACCCTGCCAGGGTCCGTTTCGAGAAGAGCCATGTCACCCTCGCGCGGGGCTGTGAAGGGATGATGCATAGAATCCCATCCCTGACGCTCCGGATTCCACTCGAAAAGGGGGTAATCGAGAATAAACGCAAACACCATGCGGTTCGGATCAGCCAGCCCAAGCTGATCCCCCATCTCTACTCGCAGAGCACTCAACGCGGTGTTGACGATATCTTCCCGGTCCGCACCAATCAAAAGAAGATCTCCCATTTTCGCGCCAATCCGCTTAGCGATTGCCTTTACCTGTTCCGCTGTGAAGAATTTAGCGGCTTGTGAGCGCACTTGCTCCATCGTCAGGTTGTCTATTGATTGTTCGCTGGTTCCCTCAAGCCCGATGGTCACCAGCCCTTTAGCACCCCGAATCCGAACAAAGTCAACCAGCTTATCCTGTTGTTTACGGGAATAGTTCGCGCACCCGGGTGCCGCAAACCCCTTTACGATTCCGCCGGATGTGATTGCATTGCTAAAGACAGCGAACTCGGAACTGGCCACCAGATCCGAGATATCGGCCATCTCCATGCCAAACCGGAGGTCCGGTTTATCATTTCCATAGCGAGCCATTGAATCGGAATACGAAAGTCGGGGGAAGGGTTTGACGATCTCTATTTCCGGCTTAATCTCTGCCATAAGCTGGGTAAACATCGATTCCATCAACTCGAGGATGTCCTCTTCTTCCACAAAGCTCATTTCGATATCCAATTGGGTGAACTCGGGCTGCCGGTCTGCCCGCTGGTCTTCATCACGGAAACACCGGGCTACCTGGAAATACTTTTCGTAGCCCGCGAT
Organism: uncultured Dehalococcoidia bacterium; assembly: GCA_964506405.1. GTDB lineage: Bacteria > Chloroflexota > Dehalococcoidia > SZUA-161 > SpSt-899 > JBGLNL01. Next base: position 2,727 of record CAZDMY010000011.1, read on the forward strand.
CATAAGGAGTTGCTTGAGCTGTTGTGGCGATTGGGGCAATGCGTAGAATTTCCCGGGATAAAGCCGGGAGGGCACTAAATAGTCGCGAGCGCCCTCGGGGGTGCTTTTAACTTCTTCAAAATGTGAAGATTACATTAAAGAAAAAACAGGGGG
>CAZDMY010000011.1:2889-16954 GCA_964506405.1 uncultured Dehalococcoidia bacterium
CCACGATCATCGAGAAAATCGCGCATGAACTTGATCACCCGGTGGCGCAGCATCATATTACGTTGCATGCGCGGCCGGCGGAGGTCCAGGTAGCGGTATTTCAACCGAACCATCTCATCGGCCTCGCTTTCATCACTCATTGGAAACGGCATGGGCCTGGAGGTGTTGAGGATATCAGCCTCGCTAACCAGTAATTCAACTTCACCCGTGGATAAATTCGGATTCTGCATCCCTTCGGGACGCTTGGAAACCTCACCGGAAACCCGAATGACATATTCGGAACGCATTTGATTGGCAATCTCGTGAGCCTTTGGATTGACCTGAGGATTAAACACCACCTGCAGCATACCGTCGCGATCGCGCAGATCGATAAAGATCAAGTCGCCATGGTCACGCCTGCGATGCACCCAACCGGAAACGGTAACCGTCTGCCCTACCATACTGGCATCAAGTTGATCGCATTCATGGGTCCGGAATTTGTTGCTCATTGATTTGATTATATAGGAAAGTGCCAGTTCCTGGCAATTAGAATTCGATGTTATTGGGTGTTCGGGGAAACGGGATGACATCTCGAATGTTGCTGATCCCAGTCAAAAACATCAACAGGCGCTCGAAGCCCAAACCAAACCCACTGTGAGGCACACTTCCGAACCGACGCGAATCCAGATACCACCAGTAGTCCTCAGGCGGAAGATTCATTTCCTTCATCCGCGCCTCTAGTACGTCGAGCCGTTCCTCTCGTTGACTCCCGCCGACGATCTCACCAATCCGAGGAACGAGGATATCCATAGCTGCTACTGTACGGTTATCGTCATTCACCCGCATGTAGAACGGCTTGATTTCCCTGGGGAAACTGGTAACGATTACGGGTTTCTTAAAATGTTTCTCGGTCAGGTAACGTTCGTGTTCAGACTGAAGGTCTTTGCCGTATTCCGGTTCAAACTCGAATTTCCGGCCCGATTTTTTTAAAATATCCACTGCCTCTTCGTACTGAATTCTTATAAAGTCTGAGTCCAGAAGGTTCTGTATGGTAGCCGGGAGTTCCTTATCGACGAATTTTGCGAACAGATCGATGTCCGTCGAACATTCTATCCGAACAGTCTCCGCCAGATACTTGAGCATCTCCTCGGCGACCTTCATATCCCCTTCCAGATCACAGAAAGCCATCTCCGGCTCCACCATCCAGAATTCGGCAACGTGTCGTGATGTGTTGGAGTTCTCGGCGCGAAACGTCGGGCCGAAGGTGTAGACATCCCCAAGTGCGAGTGCAAACAATTCGGCTTCCAGTTGCCCGGATACGGTTAAGCCCGCTTCCTTACCGAAGAAATCCGCTGAAAAGTCGACCTTCCCATCATTTTTCGGGATGTTTCCCATGTCCAGCGTGGTCACCTGAAAGAGCTCTCCCGCCCCTTCACAATCGGAACCGGTCAGTATCGGCGTATGAATATAGGTAAATCCCCTCTCCTGAAAAAATCGATGAATGGCAAAGGAGAGTACCGATCGAATCCTGAAAGCAGCACCATATTTGTTAGTCCGGGGCCTCAAGTGGGCGATGGTCCGGAGGAACTCGTCACTGTGACGCTTCTTCTGAAGCGGGTAATCCTCAGGAGCGAAGCTAATTATATCGACCTCCGTTGCATGAATCTCCCATTTCTGGCCAGAGCCAGGCGATTCGACCAGCCTGCCCTGGACCGATACCGCCGAGCCGGTTGTGAGATGGGTAACATCCTCATAATTGCCAAGGGAGCTGTCTGCTACCACCTGAATGTTCTGCAGAGTAGAACCATCATTTACCTCAATAAATGAGAATCCCTTGGAATCGCGCCGGGTGCGTACCCATCCTTTAATCAACACCTCATCAAGTGGCATTTCAAGGGATAAAAGCTTGCTGATTCTGATACGTTCGTTCATTTCGTTTTCTCTGAAATCTAGTAATAAAACTGCAGTCTCAACTCACCCTTCGACAGGCCCACGATGAGCAGTTATGGAATATGTTGCCGTTCGTGCTGAGCTGGTCGAAGTGCGAACGAAATTGAAGCATCATTCCAAAATATGGATGTTTTTCTTTTTGCAGATTTCCTTCAACTGCTTCGGCCACACGGAGATGGTAACCTCTCCCAGGTGCGCGGTGCGAAGCAGGTACATAAACGTCCGCGACTGCCCGATACCACCCCCGATACTAAGCGGAATTTCGTCGTTAAGGATTGCCTGATGATAGGGTAATTTCAGGAAATCCTCCTGCCCCGACAGCGATAACTGGATCTTCAAGGTTTCCCTGGTCACCCGGATTCCCATCGAAGTCAGTTCGTGGCGGCGCTTCGTTACCGGATTCCATACCAGGATATCACCGTTCAGGCCATGATACTGTTCACCGTTTTTAGTGATCGTTTCTGTTACCCAGTCATCGTAATCCGCCGCTCGCATCTCGTGCGGATAGCCATCTTTTAAGACCTGGCCGATGCCAACAATGAAAATTGCGGGGGCATGATCCTGAATCACTCGTGTCTCTCGTTCCTTTCGGGGCAGATCCGGGTAGAGATCGAGTATTTCTTCTGCATGGAGGAAAACGAGTTCTTCAGGGAAATCGGGATATTTATTCGTTTTCAGGGCGGGGAACATCTCCTGTGTCATTTTCCCCGCTTCGTAGATCACCTTCCAAATGTTTCGAACGATATCTTTGAGAAAATCGAGTTTGCGGTCCTCTGCAGTGATTACGCGTTCCCAGTCCCACTGATCCACATACGAACTGTGATCATGGTCTAGAAAATAGTCTTTCCTCACGGCCCGCATATCCGTGCAAATACCTTCCCCTACTTTGCAATCAAATTGCTTGAGAGCCATTCTCTTCCACTTGGTAGCTGCCTGAACTACCTCCGCCTCGATACGAGGCTCAATGCCAAGTCCGCAAGGGAAACCAACCGGGGTTCTTGAACCGTCTCGATCCAGATAGTCATTCAACCCGCTGTCCTTATCGACAATCAGCGGAACTTGAACCATCTGGAGATTCAATGCTTTACACAGGTTTTCTTCGATGTAACTCTTAATCGCATAGACAGCTTTCATCCTGTCCATAGGGGAGAGGATCGCTTCGTAATCATTCGGTAATGCCTTTTCCACTTCCTCGTAGGTACTGATGCCGGGGCCGGCTAAATCCTGTTTTTTATCGAGTTTTTCAACCATTGTATCTCCTCAAAAGTGAACGCTTTCATCAGAAGCTTGTATCATTATAGCGTCTGGATCGCCGTATTCACAAGCACGCCTGCCGGTTGACTCGCCAGTCCCACTGAGGTAACCTTTGATTGATATGAAAAGCATCGCTGCGATATCGCTCTCGATGATGCTGCTAATCGCCGTTATCGCGTGTTCAGGTATCGAAACCGACGAGCAGGACCCGACGGATGAATTCGAACCGGAAATTGTCATATCGCCGCATGAACGATCGGATTTCTTCATTGCCGTTCACTGCGAACCGGGCCCTTCGCCGATATCGACAAAATATGTTGAAACCAACTGGCCGGCACTCACCCGAATGGTGCAATCCGCCAGCGATCACCATATGCATCTAACCTTATTGATGAATCCGCAATGGGCTATGTACATTCTTGAAGACCCGGCCAGAAAGGACCTGATTTGGGCATGGGAAGCTTACGGGCACGAGATCGGGCTGCATCACCACGGACCTCATATGAACAACTGGAACGGCTACACGAATCAGCCGTCTTATTTCGAATCCCCTAAATTTGTGGGCCGCGTTGATGAGATGATGGTCTTGCTCAATATGATCCCACAATCCAGACGGATTATCACCGCATGTATTAACAGCGAGGATTCCGAATACGATTTCCCGTCCGGCGTTCCGTACGAAACGGACGGGGGCGCGAATAAAATGGAGGATCTATGGAGCACTCCGACTGAAATGAACTGGAACGGACAGGATGTCCTGCGGGTGACTCACGCACGATATGCTGCTCGCGGAAATCAGGTGAATATCGACCTTGAAGAGATGGCCCAACTGCTGGGTAACAACCCGCAAGAACCAGTAACAGGTGTCGTTTTCCATGCATTCGAATACTCGGATAACTCTGCCCCATTTGACGGCCTTTTTGCTTTATTGGATGAAAACGAGATATACACCCGAACCGTCTCCGAGATACTGGATAAACCTCTGTAATTAACAAGCGGCTCTCTTTGACACTTTCCACCAAAACCTGCTAATCTTTGACTTGACGCCCCAATTCAACGGAGGTTACTGATCATTGGCAAAAGGAACACCTGAACCCGTTACTATGGAAAAGCTCGTTTCGCTCAGCAAGCGAAGAGGGTTTGTTTTTCAGTCCAGCGAGATCTATGGCGGACTCTCTTCCTGCTGGGACTACGGACCGCTTGGAGTGGAGTTAAAAAACAATGTGAAAGCCGCCTGGTGGCAGTCCGTTGTTCGCGAACGAGATGATATGGTCGGACTGGATTCATCGATTTTAATGCATCCCCATATATGGGTTGCCAGTGGGCATACCGCCACTTTTTCGGATCCTTTAGTTGACTGCAAAAGCTGCCGGCAGCGATTCCGTGATGATGACCTGGAAGGCGATACCTGCCCGGAATGCGGAGGGGATCTTACCGAGGCAAGAATGTTTAACCTTATGTTCAAAACCTTCATGGGGCCGGTCGAAGACGCGGCATCACAGGTTTATCTTCGTCCGGAGACAGCCCAGGGAATATTCGTCAATTTCCAAAACGTTGTTAATTCCACCCGTAAGAAGCTGCCCTTTGGAATTGCACAGATCGGCAAGTCCTTTCGTAACGAAATCACGCCAGGGAACTTCACCTTTCGAACCAGGGAATTTGAGCAGATGGAGATCGAGTACTTTGTCAAGCCCGGCAGCGATGAGAAATGGTTTGAGCATTGGGTTCAACAGCGTTTCGACTGGTATCTGGATTTAGGAATTCGGAACGAGAACCTGCGATTGAGGCCCCACGACCCAGCAGAGCTGGCTCACTACGCACGCGCCTGTACAGATGTGGAGTACCTGTTCCCAATCGGCTGGTCGGAACTTGAAGGCATTGCCAACCGTACTGATTTCGATCTCACTCAGCACACCGAGCACAGCGGGCAGTCACTGAGTTTTTTCGACGAGCAAACCAAGGAACACTATATCCCTTATGTGATTGAACCTTCGGCAGGGGCGGACCGGGCAACCCTGGCCTTTCTCGCCGACGCCTACGCTGAGGAACTCGATGAGAAAGAGGATATCCGAATCGTTCTGCATTTTCACCCGCGCCTGGCTCCGGTAAAAGTGGCAATTCTGCCGTTAAGCCGTAAAGAAACCCTTATACCACTGGCAAAGGATACCATCTATGCGGATTTACGCAAGGACTGGATGGTCCAGTATGATGATGCTCAAAGCATCGGAAAAAGATATCGGAGGCAGGATGAAATCGGGACCCCCTTGTGTGTAACAATCGATTTTGATTCGCTGGAGGACAGCCGGGTTACCATCCGTGAGCGGGACTCTCAGCGCCAGATACGGGTCCCCATCAGCGAGCTCAAAGGATGTGTGTCCGCCAAACTGGCAGGTGAACCATTTGATGTGTTACCACCCGGCGGAAGCTACCAGTTCGGGTTCGAAGGTTAGCCTTACCTGTAAAGATACTATGGGTCAAATCCCTGTTACGGCAATTACTATCGAAGACCTCAAGCGGGCTCTTACCGACTGGGGAGAGGCAGAATACCGTGCCAGGCAAATCCTGGACTGGGTCTACCGCAAACCAGTCACCCAGTTCAGTGCCATGACTAATCTGCCACCCGCCTTAAGGGAACGATTGGAGAACGAATTCATTTTCCAATCAGTTGAACCGATCGAGGAAATCCGTTCCCGCCGGGAGAATGCAGTGAAAACACTGTTCCGGCTTCATGACGGGCAAACAATTGAATCGGTGCTGATGCTTTACAACAAAAGGCGCACCGTATGTGTTTCTTCGCAGGTAGGCTGCGCCTTTGCATGTCCGCTGTGTGCCACTGGTGCCAGCGGGTTTGAGAGAAATCTGGCACCTGCCGAGATCATCGATCAAGTCCTCTATTTTTCGCGACAGCTTAAAGCGTCGGACCAATTGGTTAGTAACGTGGTTTTTATGGGTATGGGCGAACCTCTGGTGAACTTTGAGGCGGTATGGCAGGCAATTGAAAGCCTCACCAATCCCCAACTGTTGAATATCGGCGCCCGGCATATCACCGTTTCCACCAGCGGAATCGCACCCGGTATAAGGAAGCTGGCAAAAAAGAAACTGCAGGTAGGGCTTGCCGTTTCCCTCCATGCGCCAAACGATGAACTTCGTGACGAACTGGTACCGCCAAACAAGATGTACCCGCTTGAAGTGCTTATGAACGCCTGCCGCCAGTATATCCGGGCAACCAACCGCCGCATTAGTTTCGAGTATGCACTTATCAAAGGGCTGAACGATTCCCCTCAAATAGCTGCCGAACTGGGTAACCTGCTGCGGGGGATTAACTGCTTTGTCAATATAATCCCGGTAAATCCATCCGAACATACGGGTTTTATCCCCCCACCAAAATCCAAAATCGAATACTTCAGCGAGATGCTGATGCGCCATCATGTGGCAAATACGGTCCGGATGCGACGCGGTTCGGATATTGAGGCGGGTTGCGGGCAACTCAGGTCTCGGCTGCGGGACATTTCATAGGACCGGCCCTCTCTTGATTCCACAAAAACACGAGATTTACTTATGTTTTGTCCGGCTTTCCGTTATGTTGAGTGAAGACGTCTTGACAACTCTTGTATAATAGATGATACGGAAGGTGTGACACAAACACCGGTTTTTTGTCTATTGTTTATGTTTGTGTTTCACAACAGTTTTACAATTATTCGTGAATAAAATGGCGCAAAAGCTTAAAGGGCGGACATACTACCGAACCTCCGAAGCTTGTGAGATGGCAGGGATAAGCAAGGCCACCTTTTTTCGCTGGCTTAAAGAAGGTACGCTGCCAGAGATAGGCCGAAAGGATAGAAACGGCTGGCGGCTTTTCACTAAGAGCGATATCAGCCGGATAAAGGCTGAAGCTGGGAAGATTAACGGAATCTGACAATTGGAAAAGCAAACAAGCATATACGTAAGTTAATGGTGCTAATTTTGATACGGCAGTAAGGAGGGCAAACAACATGCAACAGTATAAGACACGTCCGTTTACAAAGAGTCTCAGGGGCAAGATGGTGCTGATGATGATGCTGGTCAGTTTGATACCTCTGATTATTGCGGGTGCCATTATGTACAGCAGCATGACTCAGACTGAGGATTCGGCCAACGAAAGTGTTGAAGAAAGCCGGTCGGCCCTCAAGGAAGATACCGTTGCCGCCACTAAGGCTTCACAGGCCTGGAATATCTCGGTTGAGCTTGAGACCTGGATGGCTGCAAAAATCAGAGAGGTGAAATCGTGGGCCGGGAATACGAGTATTATTGAAGCAGCCAAATACAGCAAGGGAGATACCGCCGGTATCACTGCCCGAAATGCTGCGCAGAGTTTCCTGGGGCAGAAATCCCTGGATGATGCGGACGTCGGTGACGCCTATCTTGTTGATTCACGATATGAATTATTGACACAAATACCCGGCGGAAAGTCAACGATAAACACCGCTGCTGCGCGAGGGGCATGGGGGCCGGGCCTGTATGTGAGTGAACTCCAATCCGGCATGGGAGCGGGTGTCTCATATCCTTATTTTGTGGATATTGCCGTCCTGGTAGAAGATCTTACTCAGGATACACCCCTCGGTGTACTGGTGGTATCGATAAAGGTTCACCCGTCCAGCCTTTCCAGAGACTACGGGGCAAAGGTACCGGATAGTTCACTGGTTATCTGGGCACCTAGCAACCAGGCTCACAAACTTATTGTTGATTCTGAAAGTCCTAACCGATATGAAAGCGATAGTTTCACTTGGAACGACGCTGAGGCATATGTATTAAGCAAAGCAGAGCCCGGGACAGATATCATCTATCCCACCATCGTAAGGAACGTAGCGGATCCGGTCGCAGGCTATGCCCGAGCAGCTAACAACTCCGATGCTGCAGAGATTCCCTTCCAGTTTCCCGAATATGATGGGCTCGGCTGGCTGGTTATGGTATCCCAGGATGCAGAAACCGCACTGGAGCCGCTCGCCAGCCTTGATGAATTAGAGGACGAGCTGAATAGCGCCACTACCAACATGCTCATAACGCTCATCGCCGTTATCGTCGGATTGCTTGTTATCGTTCCGATTATCGCCTATTACCTGAGCCGCGGAATTACCGGTCCGATTGGACACCTGCGGGATGCGGCCGAAAAGGTCAGCATGGGCGACATGAGCGTGGTGATCTCTGTAGAATCGGATGACGAAATCGGAGATTTGGCTCAAAGTTTCGAACGCATGGTAATGGCGGTTCGCTTCTTATCTCAAGAAGAGGAGGAGTAGTTCGTGGCCTTGTATGACGAGGTCGTTGATTTGGCGCGGACCTATATGGGGCCTGCGGCCAAGAAATTTATCGATCGCCAGATTCGGGTGCACCTTGAGATAGAGGGCTCGGATTTGACCTATAGCGATATCGAGGAACTGGCGGACTGGTGTTATACGTCCAGTAAAATCCTCATGAACGATTTCAAAGCAAGGGAATTCAGTAATGCGATCAAATCGATCCGTAACGGCTCGAGGGCTTGAGTGAAAAAAAAGGGAGGTTACTCAACCTCCCTTTTTTTAGGTTTTTTTTACAATGCTATCCTCTAATCAACTATCTGATTTCGAGTGACAATAATCCGATACCAGTCACTATAACTATAGATTCCCTGAAAAGCAATGCCTCCAAGAATCCCATAGGTTACGTATGGATTGAAAATGTATACATTGTACCAGGAACTAACCCCTATCAGTCCCAGAGAACAGAGCCAATGGTGAAGATGTATCTTCCATTTCCACATTGGAATGATAATTGACTTCACTCGTCCGGGTTGCCCTTCACATTTGCCACCACCGAAATTCCCCATCACCACACCCATAACCCAGCCAATAATGAAAATGGGCCCCAGCGCCACACCAACACCGAGCGCTGACACAGAACTTAATGCTTTTCGTTTCATATATCCAACATCCTGTCAAAATAGCTTCATATAAAGGATATCCAGAGATAACGGAATTGTCAATGACGTATATCGCAGTTCCTATTGCTACCGTTGACCGTTTTCACTCGGGGGCTTAAGGAAGATATTGAAAATAAACGCCACTGCAACCACGATGGTAGCGATCATGAATGCAATGGCATAATCATCAGTAACATCGTATATATAACCGGCAAGGGGAACTCCTATGGCCCCGGCGATTGAAGCACCGAACAGCAGGATTCCAAAAATGGCTCCGGCCGAATCGGTTCCGAAGAACTCCGAACTCATTTTTATTACCAGTGGCAATGTACCGCCATAACCGATTCCATATAACACCCCCACCAGGTAAAACCCCCAAAGCCGACCAACCCAGATCAATAATGCAAACACCAGCACCTGTAGAGCGAGGCAAATTGCCGCCATTATCCTGCTGCCAAATCGATCCGCCCCCCCGCCACTGATAATCCGCCCCACTATCCCGCTGATACCTATCAGCGTCACCGTGATGGCAGCAGGCACCGGATCGATGCCATGATATTCGATATGGGCCACAAGATGCGTCATAACAATATTCGTTCCAAAAACCAAACCGGCAAAAACAGCCAGCAACAACCAGAACGGGGGTGCCTTCAACGCTTGCCGAACCGACCAGTTTTTTTGTAGTTCCCCACCAATCTCATTACTATTAGCTAGGAAGCCCAACGGCGGGTTCTTCAGAAGCAGTGCCGCCGGTGTGCCGATAACAAAGGTCATTATCCCCAATAATGTAAATGAATCCCGCCATCCATAGTCGGTAATGACATATTTCAGGAGCGGAGGCAGCACGATCTGGCCAACCCCCACACCGGCAGCAACAATCCCCAGGGCCAGCCCCCTCCTTATGATGAACCATTTCGTGACCGTTGCCAGCGGCGGAACGTATGCCGCCCCCATTCCGATTCCGACCAGTATCCCGAAACACATGTAGAGATGCCACGGCGCGCTGACCTGTGAAATGAGCAGGTACCCTACGACAATCAGGAGTGTACCCCCTGTGACCACCCAACGGGGTCCGTATTTATCGCTGAGGTGCCCCATGAGAATAGCAAGAGCACCATGTACCACTAGATAAACTGACGTGGCCCCTGTGGTAACCGCTGTGCTCCATCCGAGGTCGTCCAGCATCGGCTTGAGGAATACGCCAAAAGAGTAGTAGGCTCCGTACAGAATAAGCACAAGTATGAATCCGGCTGCGACCACGATCCAGCTTGAACGCGGATCCAACCGGATTGATTCTACAGTCTGTATCCCTTCAGAATCTGCCATTGAATACTCACTTTGGCCGCAGCGCTTGAACCAGATGCTGTCCTGTAAATGATTGACTCACGGCAGCCACCTGTTCCGGGGTACCGGTCGCCACTACCCTTCCTCCACGTTCCCCACCTTCCGGGCCCAGGTCGATGATCCAGTCCGCACACTTGATCAAGTCCAGATGGTGTTCAATCAGCACCACCGTATTGCCGGCATCCACCAGACGCTGCAGCACCTTTAACAGGGCGGCAACATCATGGAAGGAAAGCCCCGTGGTCGGCTCATCGAGTATGTACAGGGTTTTTCCCGTGGCCCGCTTGGAAAGCTCGGTCGCCAGCTTGACCCGTTGCGCCTCGCCCCCGGAAAGCGTGGTTGCCGGCTGCCCCATACGGATATAGCCTAAGCCCACATCTTTCAGTGTGCCCAGTTTCGATTTGAGTGCCGGGAAATTTTCGAAAAACTCGTAAGCTTCCCGGACGGTCATATCCAGCACCTGGGCAATATTCTTCCCCTTAAAGTGAATCTCCAGCGCTTCCCGGTTGTACCGTTTCCCCTGACAAATCTCGCAGGGAACCGTAACATCAGGAAGAAACTGCATTTCAATTTTAATGTAACCGTCACCGTGGCAGGCCTCGCACCGTCCCCCTTTGACATTGAACGAAAAACGTCCGGGCTTGTAACCGCGCGCACGCGCTTCCGGTGCAGTGGCAAACAATTCCCTGATACGCGTAAATGCCCCGGTGTAAGTGGTCGGATTCGAACGCGGAGTCCTCCCTATGGGAGATTGATCGATATCCACCACTTTGTTAATGTACTCGATACCGGTGATTTCATCGCATTCCCCCGGTTTCTCCCTGGCTCGATAGAAAACCTGAGCCAGGCGCTTATGCAGGATATCATCAATCAAGGTACTCTTGCCGCTCCCCGAAACGCCGGTAATACACACAAAAGCCCCCAGCGGTATATGCACATCGATATTCTGCAAGTTGTTCTCTCTCGCACCTTTGATGACCAGTTCGTTCCCCGATCCCTGGCGCCTCTTCTGAGGAACCGGAATCTGCCGCACGCCGCTGAGATATTGACCGGTAACGGATTTTTCACACCGAACGATTTCTTCGATAGGACCGGCAGCAATCACCTCGCCCCCGTGTTCACCTGCCCCCGGTCCCAGATCGATAATCCAGTCGGCCGCACGCATCATGGCTTCATCGTGCTCAACGATAACAATGGTATTACCAAGGTCCCGCAATCCCTGCAGCGTCTTGATGAGACGTGTACCATCGGCAGGATGAAGCCCGACCGTGGGCTCATCGCAGATATAAAGCACCCCCATCAATCCGCTCCCGATCTGGGTGGCCAGGCGAATGCGTTCGGCTTCTCCACCGGAAAGCGATCCGGAAGGCCTATCGAGGGTCAGGTAGTCCAGTCCAACATTCATCAAAAATCCCAGCCTGGAACGGATCTCCTTGAGTATCTGTCCGGCGATTGCTTTCTCTCTTTCATTTAGAGCCGAGCCCTTCTTATTACCATTCCCTTCCAGGCGATCGATCCATTTCAATGCCCTGGAAATGGAATAAGCCGCAACGTTGGAGATATTGATCCCGTCAATAGTGACTGCCAGGGCTTCTGGTCTCAGGCGTTGCCCCCTGCAGATTGCACACGGGCGTGCGGTCATGTAGCGTTCGATCTCTGAGCGGATGAATTCACTTTCAGTTTCTCGATAGCGACGGTTCAGGTTGGGGATCACGCCTTCGAATCCGGTGAAACGCCCTCGACTACGACCGAATCGATTGCGGTATTTGACATACCTCCCGCTCTCTCCATACAAAATGAGGTCGAATTGCTCTTCATTCAGATTTCCAGCCGGCACATGTGTTGAAAAATCGTATTTCTCCGCCAGTTCCTCGATCTGATAAGCATACCAGGAACTCATTGATCCGGACTTGGCCCAGGGGATAATCGCCCCTTCCGCCAGTGACAGGTTCCTGTTTGGGATCACCAATTCCGGGTCGATCTCGGATTTGTAACCGATTCCGGTACATTCGCTGCATGCCCCGTGGGGACTGTTGAAACTGAATGTCCTGGGTTCGATCTCCTCGATGCTGATACCGCAAACCGGACAGGAAAAGTGTTCGCTGAAAAGCATGTCATCGCCCTCTATAACGGATACGGTTACAAGCCCACCTGCCAGTTTCAAAGCCGTTTCCACTGAATCGGCCAGCCGGCCGGACTGTTCGGCATCACCAGACACGAGCCGATCGATGATCACTTCGATAGTGTGCTGCTTGTATTTGGCCAGATTGAATTCTTCGGACAGATCGCGAATCCGGCCATCCACTCTCACACGTGCATAACCGCTTTTTCGCAGGTCCTCGAATAGCGACTGGTATTCGCCCTTACGGTCCCGGACAACGGGAGCCATCACCATGAAACGCTGCCCTGCCGGTACTTCGAGTATCGTATCTACAATCTGCTGGATTGTCTGGCGCGCAATCTTACGTCCGCATTGCGGGCAATGAGGTTGCCCTATACGGGCGAACAACAACCGCAAATAGTCATAAATCTCGGTAACGGTGCCAACAATCGACCGTGGATTCTTGCTGGTGCCCTTCTGGTCAATGGCAATGGCCGGGCTCAAGCCTTCGATATAGTCCACGTCCGGCTTGTCCATCCGGCCCAGAAACTGGCGGGCGTAGGCTGATAGCGATTCAACGTACCTGCGCTGGCCCTCTGCATAGATAGTATCAAACGCCAGTGAGCTTTTCCCCGAGCCCGAAACACCGGTTATCACCACCAGCTTATCTCGAGGGATGGTGACATCGATGTTTTTGAGATTGTGCTCGCGGGCACCTTTAATAAATATGGAATCGAGGGACATGATTGTAGATTCATTTTATCAGAGTACGAGAATTCCTGCAGAAAAGGATGGTAAACCTTTCGCTGCAAAGTATGTGTTATGCGAAGACGTAATTATACGGCACATAAATGACGGCTGAGGAGATATCCCGCCATTGTATTTCATCGGTTTACTTGCCAGTGAATGATCTTATTACGGAAGAGATCACATGTAAAGAAGGTTTGGCATCACGCGCAGGGAATTGTTGAAAACAAGGAAAGTAGCATCCTCATACTGCGGAACACGGATATTCGCGAAAGAGTTGAACCGGTGGCTGATCGCAAAATAGCTGAGAGACTGGTAATGATATAACTAAGGTTGACTGCGTGAGCTTATTATAAGGCATCCGGAAAATACCCTGCTTTCACTCATTTGGGCCAATTACTCAGGTGACCTGATTTCAAAGCCCGGCGATTTCGCCCACGAAGGATAGGCTTGAATAACTATCCTTTCAAGCAAATCGGCTATCAAAGCGGGAGGCTGCGTGTTGTCTTGCTAATCTTGGGTGGCGTATCAAACATGTTCAAGGCCGGATAGTCCAACTCCCGCTCCATGTTTTCCAGTATTCGGATTTGCATCTTCACGGAGGTAGTCGCCTCTTCCCCGGTTTCCCATCGAATTTGCATGGAATTCCCCTCAACTTCGAGCACTTCGTATGTCCCTTTTCTGTTCGTATAGCGCTGGCCGATTTCAAACTCAATACGACGCTTCAGTTCAACATCTCCCTTTCCCTTTGACAT
>CAZDMY010000012.1:0-306 GCA_964506405.1 uncultured Dehalococcoidia bacterium
CGAATCCTGCCCCCTCCACCACCCGCCCACATAGCTCAGTGGTAGAGCACGTTCTTGGTAAGAACGGGGTCGCCAGTTCAAATCTGGCTGTGGGCTCCATTGTTCATAAGAAGAAAATTTAAGGATAGTTGAAGGAGGCACTATGGCCAAAGAAACTTTCGATCGGTCTAAACCGCATGTCAATGTGGGAACAATCGGGCACGTTGATCACGGGAAAACCACACTTACGGCTGCCATCACCAGGTGTCTGGCGGCCAATAACCCAAAAATTAAATTTCGAGCCTATGATTCTATTGATAACGCTCC
>CAZDMY010000012.1:316-16033 GCA_964506405.1 uncultured Dehalococcoidia bacterium
CCGAAGAAAAGGCCCGAGGGTTAACGATCGCTATCGCCCATATCGAATACGAAACGGAAAAGCGTCACTATGCTCACGTCGATTGTCCCGGTCATGCGGACTATATTAAGAATATGATCACCGGGGCTGCACAGATGGACGGTGCGATACTGGTGATCGCTGCCGATGATGGGGCAATGCCTCAGACTCGAGAGCATCTCCTGCTGGCACGTCAGGTGGAAGTTCCCGCGATCGTGGTTGCCTTGAACAAAATAGATCTGGTCGATGATCCCGAATTACTGGAAGTAACCGAAATGGAACTCAGGGAAGATATTTTACCGCATTATGAGTTCCCAAGTGATGTGCCCATCGTTCGGGTAAGTGCACATAAGGCGCTCGAATGCGGATGCGGTAAACGCGAATGCCAGTGGTGCGGACCGGTGCTGCAATTGATGGATCAGGTGGATGAATACATTCCTTTACCTGAGCGGGCGGCTGACAAGCCTTTCATCATGCCGGTGGAAGATGTATTCAGCATAAAAGGCCGGGGAACTGTATCCACTGGGAGAATAGAGCGGGGCAAAGTCAAGGTTGGCGAAGAGGTAGAGATCGTCGGCCTCGGAGAAACCCGTAAAACCGTTGTCACCGGCATCGAAATGTTTCACAAAAACCTTGATGAAGGCTTGCCCGGGGATGCGGTGGGCTGCCTCCTGCGCGGGATCGAGCGCGATGATATTGAGCGGGGGATGGTTCTGGCCAAACCGGGATCCATTAAACCTCACACCGAATTTATGGGAGAGGTATATGTTTTGACTAAGGAAGAGGGCGGACGTCATACGCCGTTCTTTAGCGGATACAAACCCCAGTTCTATATCAGGACCATGGATATTACCGGTGAACTCAATCTTCCCAGCGGCATCGAAATGGCGCTCCCTGGCGATAATGTACAGATGAAAGTGAAGCTTATCACGCCGGTAGCTCTGGAGGAAGGGGTTCGGTTTGCTATTCGAGAAGGGGGCAAAACAGTCGGTTCCGGTGTGATCACCAGCATTGATCAATAAACACGACTGGTTTGAATTTTCCCCATTATGAATAAATATGGCTAAGAAAAAAGGCGAAGCCCGCATGGTGATCCATCTTTCCTGTACCCAGTGTAAGGAAAGGACCTATACGACAGCTAAAAACAAGAGGAACGATCCGGGTCGAATCGAGCTCTCGAAGTATTGTCCACGCTGCCGAACTCATGTGGTGCACCGCGAAGTAAAGAAATAGGGAGCAGAGAGGATTGAAGGCCCAAGTCGAAGGCAAGCGGCAAATACCCGGGGCGAGGCTCGCCCGGGGCGTTGTCAACGAGCTTAAAAAGGTTTCCTGGCCTTCAAGACAGGATGCGACGAGGCTGACTGGGATTGTACTCATTGTTACCGGGATCTTGTCCCTCATCCTTTGGGGTATCGATACAGTTTTCGCCGAACTTGTGGAAATCGTTCTTCTCGATTAAGGCACCTATGGAAGAGAGCAGGAAACAGTGGTATGTGATCCACACCTACTCAGGATATGAGGAACGTACTAAGAGCAACCTGGAGATGCGTATCGACTCCATGGATATGAAAGACAAAATCTTTCAAGTAGTGGTTCCAACTGAGGACGAGATCGAGATAAAGGGTGGAGAACGAAAGACTGTATCGCGTAAAACGCTGCCAGGTTACATCCTCGTTCAAATGGAATTGGATGAGCAAAGCTGGTACGTGGTACGCAATACTCCGGGAGTTACCGGGTTTGTAGCCTCCGGGACCCGTCCGGTTCCCCTCGAAGAGGAAGAGGTTGCCCATATCCTGAACCGGATGGAATCGACTGCTCCTAAAATCAAACTGGGGTTTTCCGTGGGCGAGAACGTCAGGATAATCGATGGGCCATTTTCGGAATTTATCGGGACAGTTGACGAGATCAACCTGGAGAAAGGCAAAGTAAGATTGATGGTTTCTTTCTTTGGAAGAGAAACGCCGATCGATCTGGACCTGTCTCAAGTCGAAGGAATTTAATACGATGGCAAAGAAGAAAAAGGTAAAAACAGTAATAACCATCCAATTGCCTGCCGGTAATGCAACTCCGGCACCGCCGGTTGGACCTTCTCTGGGTCAGCATGGCGTGAATATTATGGGCTTCTGTAAGGAATACAACGAGCGTACCGCTTCACAAGCTGGCATGGTCATTCCTGCAGAGATCACCATCTACGAGGATAACTCGTTTTCATTCATAACCAAAACACCACCCGTATCCGAGTTACTGAAAAAATCGGCCGGAATCGAAAAGGGCAGTAGTGATGCCAAGGTTGGTAAGGTAGCCACATTAACTCGGGACAAGATCGAGGAAATCGCTAAAACAAAGCTCAACGATCTCAATGCTGTCAATATAGAGGGCGCGATGCGAATTGTAGAAGGAAGCGCCAGAAGCATGGGAATCGAAGTTTCCGAATAGAGTGGAGTCGATATACGATGGCAAAACACGGCAAGAAATACCAGGAAGCAGTCAAACTTTTAGATCATGACAAATCATATACTCCTCAAGAAGCGGTCGATTTAGCTAAGAAAACCTCCTATGCCAGTTTCGACGAATCTGTGGAGCTTCACTTCAGGATGGGAGTGAACCCGAGACATGCCGACCAGCAAGTGCGCGGCACCGCTTCCCTTCCATATGGCTTGGGGAAAAAGGTGCGTGTTCTGGTCTTCACACAGGGTGAAGGCGAAAGATTGGCGAAAGAGGCAGGGGCCGATTATGTAGGGGCGGACGATTTGATCAAGCAAATAGAAGGCGGCTGGCTGGAATTCGATTCGGCGGTGGCCACACCCGATATGATGCCCAAAATCGGGAAACTGGGAAAGATACTGGGGCGGCGGGGCCTCATGCCCAATCCAAAATCCGGAACCATCGCCAATCCGGAAGACCTGCCACGCGTTATTGAAGAATTGAAAGCCGGTAAAGTGGAGTTCAAGCTGGACCGTACTGCCCTCATTCATCTACCGATCGGGAAGGTCAGTTTCTCCGAAGAAGCGCTTCTGGGCAACCTTAATTCCGTATGTGAAGCAATTGTCAGCGCCAAACCTAGCGGGGCTAAAGGGCAATATATCCGTAGTATCTCACTGACAACCTCGATGGGACCGGGTATCAAGCTGGATTTGCGTTTCATAGCAAGCTAGTGTTAATGCGGGAGTTAGAGCAACATCGAATAGATTGAAATTCTCAGGTCATACCGAAGACCGTAGGTGCTTGTATCAGGCTTAAATCTGCCTGCCGAGGTAACGACCCTTTTTCGTCAAGACGCTGGTAAGCCATGCGTCAAATGCAAGAATGGGTCCTCGCGCCGGGTGCCGAGGACCTTTTTTTAACCCAGTGTAAGGAAGGTGGCTGATGGTTCGAAAAGAAAAGAAACCCGAAATAGTTCAGGAAGTTAGCGAAAAGCTCAAGCGATCCCAAATCGCAATTGTGACCGATTACCGCGGCCTTACGGTTTCCCAGATGACTGACTTGCGCCGCAGACTCCGAAAACAGGGTATTGAATATCAGGTGGTTAAAAACACACTGGCGGGCATGGCAGCAGATCAGGTAGGTAAATCCGGTCTGTTGCCATATCTAGAGGGACCGACTGCAATTGCCTTCGGTTTCGATAATCCCGCGGATCCGCCCAAAGTTCTGCTTGAGTTTCAAAAGACCGGTGAAGACGTGTCTCTGAAGATAAAGGGCGGAATTCTTGGGGAAAGGCCGCTCACCGCTCAAGAGGTTTCCACAATTGCCAAATTACCATCCAAAGAAGAATTGGTCGGCAGACTCATGGGCCAGCTCCAGGCACCGATAACGGGATTGGTTACGGTACTGAATGGCAATCTTCGAGGATTGGTCACGGTATTGCAGGGTAGAGTTACCCAAATGAACGAAGGAGGATAAGAAATGACAAAAGAGGAATTGGTTGATGCCATCAAGCAAATGACGGTTCTGGAACTGTCGGAACTGGTCAAAGCACTGGAGGAGGAATTCGGGGTCAGCGCTGCCGCTCCGGTTGCTGTAGCGGCTGGACCTGCGCAGGGCGCAGCCGAAGAGGCGGTTGAAGAGGAAGAACAGACCGAGTTTACCGCGACCCTTACGGGCTTTGGCGACAGCAAGATTAATGTGATAAAAGCCGTCCGTGAAGTAACAGGCCTGGGATTGAAAGACGCCAAGGAACTTGTAGAAGGTGTCCCGAAACCTATAAAAGAAAGTATCGCCAAAGACGAAGCGGATGTCATCAAGAAGAAAATAGAAGAAGCCGGCGGCACTATCGAGATAAAGTAGTATCGAAGTTTTTCAGGGGTTGGATTAGAATCTTTGCGGGGAATGGGGAACCTTTCCCCGCAGATTGCCTCTGATCATTGTTGCTGGTCCGCTTCAACAGATTCTCCCTCAGATTCCGGCTCAGCAGGCAAGATTTGACTGAATCCTTGTTCCAGTTTCGCCAGTACGAATGGCGTATCTTCTTGTACTACTATTACAGGAACCCCTTTTTCGTCCGCTCGCTGCAATACAGCCTGAATGGGGCGGTGGCCCCCCGTAAGGATCAGGCATTTTATCGAAGTCTCCAACGCTCCTAACTGAATATCGGTTCGATCCCCCCGGGTAATGACAGCTTTGTTTGGTTTGAGATTGAAGTAAAGCGGAGCCGGGTCGACACACATCGCTCCCACCATCAGGTTCTCCACTACTTCCTCGGATCTGTCGCTGCAGTTTAATATTTCACCTTCAACACAGCCGAACAGATCGCCTACTGAAACGGTTGCTGATTTGATATCATTCATCACTTACTCCCGAATAGGATACACTCCCAACGCAATCAGGAAAAATCGGCCAGTATCACCAGTGTCATTCTATCCCAAAACCACATCCCCATGCAACGCTTGAGGGGGCCTCATCTCCCGCCGTATTGGCCCAAATTGGTAGTCCCTGTTATAATAGCATCAAGTAATTGACCTGATTACCCAAAATACAGTTGGAGATTTTCGTTCATGAAAGCGGTTATCCTGGCAGCCGGCGAAGGGAAGCGTATGCATCCGCTAACTCATACAAGGCCTAAAGTGATGGTCCCTTTAGCCAATAAGCCGATACTGGAACACCTGATACTGGAAATCAAGAAGGCCGGAATTGACGAGTTCATCCTTGTAGTCGGTTACTACGACGAAGCCATACGTGAATATTTCGGAAAGGGTGAACATCTTGATGTTGCTATTGACTACCATACGCAACGTAAACAAAACGGAACCGCCGATGCCATCCGGGACCTGGATAAGCTGATCAGCGATAATTTCCTGCTTGCAAACGGCGATGCCATTATTCAGGGTGAAGACATATCCCGGATCGTTGCCGGAAACGATTATGCCCTGGGATTGATAGAGATGGATGATACCACGGATATGGGTGTGGTGGAGATAGCTGATTCTAAGGTAGTGAGAATTCATGAGAAAGTAAAAACCCCGCCTTCAAAGTTGATCAATGCGGGAATATACCTGCTTACACCCCAGATATTCGCAGCCATCGAAAAAACCCCCAAATCACCACGGGGTGAGTACGAGCTTACCGACTCTCTGCAACTGCTGGTGGATAGCGGCACATCCATCCGGGCAGAAATGATCGATAATTGGCTCAATATTACCTATCCCTGGGATATGCTGGCAGCCAACGAAAAGCTGCTCGAAGGGCTTGAAAATGAAAATGCAGGTATCATAGAAGAGAATGCCGTCATCCGGGGCAACGTCCATGTTGGAAACCGCACAACTATCAGGTCCGGATCTTATATCGTCGGACCGGTTGTTATCGGGGATGATTGTGAAATCGGGCCTAATTGCTATATTCGCCCAGGCACAGCGATCGGGAACCACTGTCATATTGGCGCATCCGTAGAGGTGAAAAACTCAATTATCATGAACAACAGTAATTGTCCGCATCATAATTACGTCGGCGACAGCATTATTGGAGAAGGGTGCAATCTGGGAGCCGGCACCAAAGTTGCCAATCTGAAATTAGATAAGGAAAACATCTCCGTCGGTAAAATAAACACCGGAAGGCGAAAACTTGGTGTAATAATGGGGGATGGGGTTCAGACTGGCATTAATGCTTGCTTGAATATCGGGTGCAGCATCGGGAATAACAGTATTGTTGGACCGGGAGTGGTCGCTAAAGGAGTCATCAAATCCAAAGCGAGGGTTTTCTAGGTATCCGTTCAGAATTGAACGCGATCTAAGTTACCTGCTTTCAGAGGAAAGAAATGGCGGAAAGGATAACTCAGGCAATCGTATTAGCTGCGGGTGAGGGACAGCGGCTCAAACCGTTCACTACCTTGATGCCTAAGGTGATGTTGCCCATCGCCGGAAAACCGATCCTTCAGTACGTTATAGAGGCATTAGCTGAGAACGGAATTCGCCGGATCATACTGGTCGTCGGTTACCGGAAGGAACAGGTCCAGGACTATTTCGAATCGGGTCAGAATTACGGCGTAGAAATCGAATATGTTCTTCAACCACAGCAACTCGGCGTTGGCCATGCCATTAAGCAGGTGAAGGATTATGCCGATGAGCGGTTCCTGGTGGCAATGGGAGACAATATCATCGATCCCGATACCATTGCACAGTTAGTAATGATGGACTCAGATGCTTTGCTGGTAAAACCTCTGGAGGATTCCAGCCGCTATAAAGCAGTAATCGTTAACGACCATCTCGTGAGCGACATCGTTGTACCGCCCTCGGAGCAGGCCAGCGGACTGGTCGATATTGGCATATACAACTTCGGCCGTCAGTTGTTTAATTTCATGGGCCAGGAGGTCCGCTTGACACCTGTGCTTCGGAAAATGATCTCCTCCGGGCATCGTATTCTAGCCATGTCAACCGATGGATTCTGGCAGGACGCGGTATATCCGTGGGATCTCATCAAATTGAATGATTCTCGTTTAAGCGCAATCGAACCCAGCATCGGGGGAACGATCGAAGAAAACGTATCTATCAAAGATCCTGTTATGGTGGGAAACGGCACTATCATCCGCTCGAATTGCTACATCGTAGGGCCCGTTTCGATAGGGGAAAACTGTGAAATAGGGCCGAACGTATGCATATTCCCGTCAACCAGCATCGGAAGCGGGGTGCTGGTATCCCCCTTCACCATATTGAGAAACGATTCTATCGGGAATAATGTATCTATCGGGCCATGCTCGAATATCAATAACTCAATTGTTGCCGCCGGAACGAATATCGGCAGTCACTTCGGGGCCCGTAGCAGCGAGTGCCACGTAAGAATTGAAAACGAATACTATGCCACTGAAATGGGGGCAATTATCGGAAATTATTGCACGATTGGGGATAACACCATCATAGAACCGGGAGTCATAGTTGGCAACAATTGCTCCATCGATCCTTTGAAACTAATCGGGAAGAACCTCCCCGATAATTGTCAGGTGATTTAGTAGATGTGCGGTATTGTTGGTTATATTGGTTACAGGGAAGCCCAGCCGGTCCTGCTCGAGTCCCTTAAAAGAATGGAGTATCGCGGGTACGATTCCTGTGGTATTGCCATAAGCAGAAACGGGGGTGTTACCGTCCATAAAGCCGTAGGCCGCGTGGTGGATTTCGAAAAGACCATACCTCAATCTTCCGGTAATACGGGAATCGGTCACACTCGCTGGGCCACCCACGGTGAAGTGACTGAATTGAACGCCCATCCTCACAGCGACTGTTCGGGCAGGATCTCCGTCGTTCATAACGGTATAATCGAGAACTTCCAGAAACTGCGCGATGAACTGACAAAGCAGGGACATACCTTCAAATCGGATACAGATACCGAAGTCATTGCGCACCTGGTCGAAAAGCATTATCAGGGAGACCTCGTTCAGGCTGTAGCCGCAGCGCTGGAGGAGATTCAGGGAACTTATGCCATTGCGGTCGTTAGTGAGACCTCAAACGAGCTGGTTGCCGCACGAAAGGAAAGCCCGTTGGTTGTGGGCATTGGTGACAAGGAGAACTTCGTTGCTTCCGATGTGGCTGCAATACTCGATTATACCGACAGGGTCATTTATCTTGAGGATGGCGATCTTGGAATTATCAGCGAGGATGGCGTTCACCTGACAAACAAGGGAAAGGACGTTCAGAGGGATATCCAGGTGGTACCCTGGACTGTCGAGGAGGCTCAGAAAGCCGGGTACGAGCATTTCATGCTCAAGGAAATCCACGAGCAACCCAAGGCCGTGGAGAAAACCCTCACCGGTCACTTGTCATCGATCGAACCGATGGCTAAACTCGATATAGGGCAGGATGCCCCTGCCTTTGGTGATGTCCTTTTGCTTGCCTGCGGGACTTCTTACCACGCAGCCCTGATCGGCGAATACATGCTGGGGAAACTGTGCCACATTCCGGTAAGATCAAAGATCGCATCCGAATTCCACCACGTCGATATGGTGCTGGATAAATCGTGGGTGATAGGTATCAGCCAATCAGGGGAAACAGCCGATACCCTCACCGCTCTGAAAAAAGCCAAAGCGGCGGGATGCTTCACAATCGCTATCACCAACGTGCGGGGGAGCACGATCACACGGTTGGTTGATCAGGTGATGTTTACCGAATCCGGTCCGGAAATTGGCGTCGCCGCCACCAAGACATTTCTTACACAACTGGCCTCTCTTTACCTGTTCGCCGTTTCGCGCGCCACACTCGACCAGCAGACATTCGAGGGATATATTGAGGAACTACGATTGCTCCCGACCAGGATACAGCAAGTGCTTGATAACGAAGCTGCCATCGCCGAAGCAGGCCGGAACCTGGCCAAATACGACAACAGCTTTTTCATCGGTCGGGGAATCAGTTTTCCGGTGGCGCTGGAAGGGGCGCTCAAACTAAAAGAGATCTCTTATATTCACGCCGAAGCGTATCCCGGTGGCGAGATCAAGCACGGTCCGTTCGCACTGCTTCGAAAAAATACACCGGTGGTTGCGGTGGTACCGAAGGACGATACATATGAGCCGACCCTGACCAGCATCAAGGAAATTAAGGCCAGAGGGCCTCAGGTAATTGCCATCGCTCAGTCGGATGACGATATCATCGATCAGTACGTCGATACGGTCATCCGGGTTCCTAAAACCGATCCGCTGTTTTCCCCGTTCGTCAATACCGTGGCCCTGCAACTTCTGGCTTACTACGCCGCCAAAGAGCGTAACTGCCCTATCGATCTTCCGGCCAATCTGGCTAAAAGCGTAACCGTGGCATAGAACCCGCCCAGCTTAAGCTTTTGCATCCTCAATCAAACGAATTCCCTCAGAAAGACGTTTCTCAATCGCTTTTTCTTCGGTCGATTCCACCATTGCGCGGATTACCGGTTCCGTACCGCTGGCGCGAATGAGCATCCAGGCGTCATCAAAATCCAGCCTTATACCGTCGATGGTATTCGTTTTCCCTGGTTTCAGATCAGAAGCCCTCTCCCTGATTTTACCCATAACAGCTTCTTTCCGTTCATTCGGACAGCCGACCTTTGCCTTCCTTACATGAAACGGTGGAAATTGCCTAAAAAACTCTCTAATCTCGCTTACCGAGTGAATCTCGCTGAGAAGCATCAGCGCAGCAAACATGGATTCCGGATACCATCCCATTTCAGGAATGATATAAACCCCAACATCTTCTACCCCAATCGAGGCACCATTCTCTCGAACCAGGTGGGCCAGATGCACGTCTCCAACCTTGCCCCGGACGACTTCAATCCCAAGGTCTGCAACTGCCAGATCAAGCAGTCGACCCACTTCGATGGTAGCAGCTACCGTTCGACTGCCGGTCTGTTTTGCTGCCAGTCGTGAGATATATGATACCATCGGGGTGAATCCCAGAAAGCCCTCTCGATCGCAAAAGACCACCCGGTCGGCATCTCCATCGAAGCACACAGCCAGGTCCGCACCATTTTCCCGGAGAAATTCAATTGTGCCCTTTAGGGTGTCACCCGTGGGCTCCGAAGCCCTGCCCGGAAAACTGCCGTCCGGCTCATCATTAAGAGGTAGACACTTAATCCCAACCCGGTTAAAGAGATCACTGGCAAAGCCGGCCGCGGCCCCATTCCCGGGATCGACCACCACCTTCAAATCCGGATCGAAGCGCTTTTCAGCAAAGGCATCCAGGAGTTTTTCAATATATCGCTCTTTGGCAGATTCATCCCCCGATACGCTGCCGGGCGAAGAAGAAACCCGAAAGTCTTTACTTCGCCAAAGCGCCTCTATCTCGTCTTCCTGGGTTATGCTGTAACCGATGGTATCGGTATTGAAAACCTTGATCCCATTATACTGGGGCGGATTGTGTGAGGCAGTGATCATCAGGCCAGCCTGAAATTTCATTTCACGGGTGAGCCAGGCCAGCGCCGGGGTTGGAAGAATTCCAAGATGCACCACATCCACCCCGGCCGACACCAGCCCGGCGGTGACAGCCTCTCGAACCATATCCCGGCTTAAGCGGGCATCGGTGGCAATACCGACGCAAGAATGCTCCGCCAGAGCGCTGCCCAGTGCCTGACCGATCTGCCCGCAAAACTCCGGTGTAATCAAATCACCGACAATACCCCTGATCCCGCTCGTTCCAAAGAGTCTCATTGAACCCCCCTAAACCTTCAGCGGGTGGCCGCATGCTGGGGTGTGCCACGGAACGTAATCTGGGCGCTGGGGATATCCTTTCTCTCCCAGACCTCATGGAATAATTGACGGCAAATGACCGATTTCATTTTCCACTTGCCGTTAATTTTAATGTAGTCTTCGTGGTAAATGCCGCCGACACGCTGGGCTCGATCCCCTTTCTTGTCAATGAGGAAGTTATACAACCCCCAGCTTCCTCTGGCCGTCGAGTCGCTGGTGATCTCGATCTCAGGTTGATGGGCATGGTGAATTGCCACAATGTCATCGACCAGCCCCATGCGGAAAAACTGCATCGTGGCTTCCTTCCCATCGGTTTTGATCTCATCATTGAAATAGCTGGTCTTTACATCATCAACAAAGCAATCCTCCATTTCATCCCAGAGCTTTCCGTCCAGGCAGCGCAAGTATTTGTGCTTAAGCCGCCTGATCGCCTCAATATCTTCCAGTCTCTGTATCCGCCTTTCCAGTTCAACGATATCCGCCATAACGATAACCTCCTTCAGCAATTTTATATTTCGCAGGGCAATGCAGGAATTCCCCTGTATATTAACTAACGATCATTGTATCATTTTTAAGTAGTGTATCGAAAACACCTTAATCGGGTAACGAATTATCAGGCCTTACCGCTCAGGGATTTCGCGAACGTGACGGTAAAGGAAATCGAACACTCCGTGATATAATGGAAACTGAATTGGGAATATGATTGCGATTTGACATCAGCGGTATTATTCGCATAACATAGTAACAAACTTCTTTTCAGGGAATCGTATTATGGGAATTGATCGCAAGTACGTTATCCTGGTCATATTGGCAGGTTTAGTATGTCTTAGCTGGATATCATGTAACTCCAGCGACTCTTCTACGACTGAACCTACCCCAACCGATGGCCCGAAATTGCCCGAGGATTTTGTTACCTACGAAGGCAAAGGGTTTTTCAGTATTTCTTATCCGGATGATTGGGATCGGGAAATAAATTATCTGGAGGAATACGGAAACGGAACGGTATCAAAAGCAGCCCTCGGGCTGGATTCGATAGATTTCAAATCGTTGTTTTTTACCGGCCAATTTGTGGATGAGGAATTATACCCGTTCCTCCAGGTTGCAGTCAAATTACGAGAACCGGAAGAGAACCACCTGGGAACGATCGTCGATAATGAATGTGCTCGGGTGAAAGCTGACAACCCCAGCTATAAAGTACTCTCAAGGGAAATAACCTATATCCGGGGGTTGGAGATATATATTGTAAGGGAAAGAAAAACCAATGAAACCGGGGATCATACCTGGAAATACACAACGGGATTTTATCTTACGGATGATTGTGTCTGGTGTGTTGTTTGTGGTGTAGAAGCTTTTGCGTATGATGAATATGATGAAGTATTTGACAGTATCATCAGGAGTTTTCAGCCACTGGGTTGAAGACCAAAAGCGCAAATGTGAAACCAAATCTGGCGTCCCCGCTGAGACTCGAACTCAGAACCTACGGCTTAGAAGGCCGTCGCTCTATCCACTTGAGCTACGGGGACCCAGCTTCAAATTATACCGTTTTCAGTCCCTGAAATCCACTGGCTTACTACACAGGATGTTATTTGCCGACTAATTGCAAACCTGAAAATTCAGCCATCGGATCGAAATCACGAGCAGAAATCCGGGGACATAATACTGATTATTGAAGCTGAATGAAGGGAAATAACAATAGTCAGGAGTGAGGAGAAAGAAGCCAGAAGGAGATTGAGGAATCGGATACACCATCCGTTCTCGATAATAGCCAGCATTTTGCTGGCTATTGTTCTACTGGCGGTCTCCGTGCCACTTCCTGCATTAACCTCCTCTGTGCCCTCCGGGACCTCTGTGGCTTGTTCTTATGCCGCCGCCGACCGGCTTCTCAGAGGGCAGCAACACCTGTCCCTGTGATGAAATGGATACCTTTTCGGCAAAGTAAGACTATCAACCATCAGAATTGAGCAGCTATAAATAGAATCCACCCTCCATATTCAGATCATCTTTCCCACCTGAAAACATAAATATTTATGATATACTGTTTTCCCCAAGATGTCTCTTTGCTTTCCAGTGAGGAGGATGACCGATGAATAAGACAGAACTTATCGAGCGACCGCAACACCTGACCGAAGACGAACTCTCGGAAGTGCTCGCCTTTGTCAATCTCTTGCGTGAGCCCCCGGAGGAGCTCACCGAGGTTGAGGTCCTGGAAGTGCAAGAAGGGCAGAACGATTTTACCCGGGGCGACTGGATGCGCTTCGAGGATGTCAGACGAACGGATGTATGAACTGCTGCTTTCCCCGCCGGGCATTGCGCTCTTGTTGCTGTATCCTTCGTGTCAAAGGGAGGTGAACGCATGGAAGCCTATTGCATGAAGTGCCGCAACAAAGTGGAGATTAAGAATCCCAAGGCCGTCAAGATGAAGAACGGCAAACCGGCAACACAGGGTGTCTGCCCCAAGTGCGGGACGAAAGTATTCAGGATCGGCAAGAGCTAGGAATGATAGATGTCGAAAAGCAAAACTGTAACCATCGGAAATAAAACCTACTATCTTACTACGGAAGCGTGCGAGATGGCAGGCATCAGCCGAGGGACGCTCTTCCGATGGATTCGAGAAGGGATAGATGAAGATATCGAGGGAATAAAGGTAAATGTGCAGGTAGATTATGCTCATATAGCGGCCATAATCTCGCCTCTACTATCGGTAACGAGTGCGATGCAACATATGAGAGCACAAAGTGCGAAGAAATTAAGAGAGCGGTTTGAATTCATCCGTTAAGCGATAAAGAGAGGTGGGATGTGGTCAAGAGGATACTGTGTATCGACGGTTGGTACAAATGAGGCAATGATCTTGAGACACATGAAATATCAAGAAAAGGAAGATAAAGGTCAATTGACCTTAGAATTTGGCGAGTAAGAAGCCGTCAACTCCTGTCGGCGGAGGTTCACTAAAAAACAAGCTCTATTTAAAGAATGACTCTATCTTCGCCAATTCCTTTTCCTTAAGCGATCCATTCTGTTTCAGGTTCTCGATTCCCTCTTTTGCTGTTTGATACTCACTTGACACGGGATTCGTAATCGAATACTTCTTGATCTGGTCAAGGCATGATTTTCTGAAACTCACATCATGGTCCAGACGATGATCGGTTTTGTTCTTAATGAGGTCATAAAGCGACTCCGATCTAAAAGTATCCTTGAATTTACCCAGCACATCTTTCCTGACCTCTTCTTTCTGAGCCTTTATTTTTCCGCTTTCAAATTTAATTGGTGGTACAACTACAAATCTGCCTTTCCCTTTTTTCTGATCGATAAGCTTAACAATATAAACAGGTATGAGCACCTGCGCATAACCTAATGATGTAAATCCATTTTTGAATAGATCCAACGAAGTGCTAGTTTGATTGAAGATATCTTGTATTGCCGACTCTGAATTTGAAACGTATTCCTGCGACTTGCTTTGATATTCCTGTGACATATCCAGTACCGAATCTTTCAGCTTTTGATAATGGTTATTTATCGAGTCTTTTTCATCTCTTTTTGCTTGAATCATCCGTTTTTCTCTATTAACTGCCTTGTTAAAAGAAGAAACAACCTCATCTGATTGTTTTTTTATCTCATTAACCTGATTGCGATATTTTGAAGCTGTGCTGTCAGCCTCACTGGCAACCCCTTTTGTTCCAATGTCCCGGTAGAAATCAGCATCTTCCCGCGCCGCCACTAAACTTGCACTTGCAGCATCATTTTTGCTTTGCAGAGTAGCAAGATTGCGGTCTCTTTCAGCTTCGAGTCGCGGGAGAGTTTCATGATCAAATTCGTTAACCATATCATTAATTGTACGATCCAACTCTTCTTCCTTGGCTTTGCGGGTATCTTCCAGACTATTCGCCCAGCCGTTCGCAGTATCTATAACCGTACTTTTTATTCGGTTGATGTCTGACAGCAATTCAGCCAGTTTGAAATCTTCGCCTTTCAACAACTCATGGACGGAATTGGCTTCCGAATCTATTTTCGATGAAAGTGATTCTGTTCCTGTTGAGTCGAATTCTTCTCCATCGTCAATGCATAGTAAGAAACTGTTTAAATCCTGGATAACCTTGCCCGAATTTACCAAATAAGTGAACTCATACTTCTTCTTATCAAGTTTTTTTACCGTTTGTATAACTGATTTCAATGTGGCAAGATAAGTCTCCAGACTATCTGCTGATTGCAGCTTTTCACATATCGAATCAGCATTGGGAGCGACTATACTAGGAACAGAAATTGATTTCTTATGAGCCATTGTATCGTCTGTAAAAATTATGCCTGCATTTCGTT
Source organism: uncultured Dehalococcoidia bacterium (assembly GCA_964506405.1). Lineage (GTDB taxonomy): Bacteria > Chloroflexota > Dehalococcoidia > SZUA-161 > SpSt-899 > JBGLNL01. Next base: position 15,273 of record CAZDMY010000012.1, read on the forward strand.
TATCATATTTGGCAATATAGACAGATAGATATATTCTGCCGATTGCTTCAACTTGTTCATTTACCTTCAAATCCTTCAGCCCACCTGTTTTCATAGATGATGCCGCGGTCTTGATAACCTCTGCCAGATATGTACTATCGGCCAGCTTGTTTATCGAGCTTGCGTTATCTTCATTCTTTATTTCGATACCGTACGGGGCGACATATTTCATGATTTTTCCTTTCATAACAAGATTTCGGTTGTTAACAACTGATTGTCGATATTTGCGTAAATATCTATTGAAATTTGCCAATTTGACATTTGTTTGTAAAAGCTGAGCCTTGTATTTATTGCTTACCATCATTTATATCCTCATTTCCGCAAAGTGTCAAGATTTCTGTGTGAAGTGCTCTGTTATCACGTTTCAAGAAATGACGAAGTAAAACCCTCGCCACAAAGGCCTGACAAGGTTTAAGGAAGAAGTTTATTCCTAAATAACTTAAGGATTTCGTAGCTGAGTTGAAAATAGTATGAAGTTATTTTAGTGTATAACGATGAAGGCTGCGACAGCCACCATCGTTCGATGCTAATGACTTCCGACTAGTACTTGCCAAGCAATTACTAGTATTAATCGGGTGGGGTCATATAGCGGGGTGGGGTGCGGTAGGGTTTCACCTGCTCTTCCACATCCTCGTTCACCACATAGCCGGAAAGGTGCATCAGTGTGTCGTATAAAGACTTATCGATCTGCTCGGCCTGCATCGATGCCTGGCACGGATAGT
>CAZDMY010000013.1:0-15979 GCA_964506405.1 uncultured Dehalococcoidia bacterium
CGCATCTTCCACCTCCTTATTGTACGCCTTTACATGATCGAGATTAAGGTTTCCTTCGGTTGCTTTTTCCTTCGCGTAGGCTGCCGCATTTGCTCCGGAAATCCGGCCAAACACCAGAATATCGAGGAGTGAATTGCCCATGAGCCGGTTTTCCCCGTGGATGCCGCCGCCGACTTCGCCGGCCATAAATAGGCCGGGTATCGAAGTTTCCCCGGTTTCCTTGAACTCTACTCCGCCGTTCTGGTAATGCAGGGTCGGGAATACCAGCATCGGTTCTTTAGAAATATCGATGCCATGGCGGCCGAACTGTTTGCACTTACCCGGGAACTCATGTTTGACATAACCTTCCCCATAAATAAGATCAAGCATCGGCGAATCCAGCCAGATTCCGAAACCACCTGTCGGTTTGGGTACGCCCTTACCGCGCTCTGCTGCTTCCCGAATATAGGCTGCTGCTTCCACATCGCGCGGCTCTCGTTCGTAGACGAACTGTTCGCCATCGACATTCAGCACATGTGAACCGGCGGCGCGGAATTTCTCGGTGATCAGCAACCCTTCAAGCTGTTCGGGGAAAACGCAACCGGTCGGGTGATACTGAAGAGTGTGGAGGAATTTCAGATGAATACCGGCCCGATAGGCCATGACGATTCCATCAGCGGTAGCGCCATAATGGTTGGTGGTAACAAATCCCTGCACATGCAGCCTGCCGGACCCGCCGGTGGCCATGATGATCGCTTTGGCTTTGATTATGGAGTATTCTTCTGTTTCCATATTATAAATCAGCGCACCGGCACAGTGCCCTTTTTCATTCAGGATGAGTTCAATAGCAGGAGCGAATTCGAGAACGGTGATATCGTCCTTACGGTTGCGGGCTTCATCCCGTATAACACGCATGATTTCAGCACCGGTGATATCACCTGCGTAGTGAAGACGAGACCGGCAGAAGCCGGCAGCCGGCAGGGTATCCATTGTGCCATTGGGGGCTTTCCAGAACATCATACCGAGGCTTTCCAGCCAGTGGAGGACATCGGGAGCCTCAGTTACCAGCGTATAGGCCAGTTCGGGAACGTTGGAGAAATGGCCGCCGCCGAGGGTATCGATGTAATGATACGCAGGGGAATCCTTCCAGAGTTTGTCTGCTGCCTGAATGCCACCTTCAGCCATCATCGTATTCGCGTCGCCGTGCCTTAGCTTAGTGGTAAGGATTACCTTTGCCCCGTTCTCCTGGGCCAGCAGTGCGGCAGCGGTACCGGCGCCTCCGCCGCCGATGACCAGTACATCAGTTTCATAATCTGGATTGGAGAGGTCGACTTTATCCGGGTCCACGCGGCTTTTCGATTCCAGAAGATCGGCGAATTCGTGCGCTACCGCATAACCTTTACTCACCCCGACCTTCAGTTCCCGCCGTGTTCCGGGAATGTAATCCGGATGGTGTTTTTCCAGCAGGTCAGCCCGCTCATCGAGGGTCATGGCCGGAATCTCCACGCCGGCCTTTTTCTTTTCGACCCGCTCCGGGCGCGTCTCTACAACCTTCTCAATCAGGTTTCTCAAACTATCAGGATATGCCATCGTGTTCTCCTCGAAAATTGATTATCGCTGGAACTCGTCCAGCAGCCATTTACCGGCTTTTGGCTTCCAGTCATCACCGGCGGTTTCCGGTTCGATTTCGCGTTCCGTATAAGCCTTTTTCAACTCGTCGGCAGGCATTTTCATCAATTCATCCAGCATTGGGTCGAATTTATGTTCCTGTGTCACTGCCCTGGAAGCAATGGCATTGTGCTCTGCCCTGGGGGCCAGCTTTCCGCCATAGAGCCTTCGTGCCAATTGCATGATATGGAATTGCGGCATCTCCGCAAAGCATCGGCTGGCACACAGGCCGCACTGGATACAATCGAATGCCTCGAACGCAGCCTTTTCAATATTCCCTTGTTTGAGCAGTGAGATGACATCCAGCACCGGTACATCCATTGGGCATATCTTGGTGCAGGCATTACAGGCTACACAGCGAAAGATCTCCGGATAGAGCTGGTAGATATCCTCAGGCTCGCCTTTCATTTCAGCGTAATTGCCAGGCACATGATTGGCCGGATAGAACGGGAGTTGGGTCAGGTACATATCCGGCTCAACGGCCGTCTGGCAGGCCAGCGCGCTGTAGATTTTGTAATCACCGGGCTTCCGGTATACCGTTCCACAGGCTCCGCAGATGCCACCCCGGCAGCCACATCCGCGGATAAACTGGTAACCGGCATATTCCATTGCCTTCATGATGGTCAGACCTTCCGGGACCATGTATCGCTTGCCCATGATGTATATGGGAATCATTTTGGCTTCTACTGCTGTAGGGTTGTTTTCCACGGTTGTATCCTCCAATGGATTTGATTCGTTTTTCGTTACCGGGCTGTTGTTTCTGAAGAGAGCAGTCCCTTACTTTCCAGCAAAGGGCAGGGATCAACTACTTTCGATTCACAGTGGTGAATATGCGATGCAGCCCCTAATGCAATCGCTAGGAGTTGAGTGAAATACAATATCGGGATGGGTTGGAAATTCTCCTTTTCAATAAGTTCTATCTGCATCTGAGTAAGGTTGCATTCACAAAGAGGGCAGCTTACGACCACGATCTCAGCACCGGCATTGCGTGCGGATGAGAGTATTTCTCGGGTTCGATTCATGGCGATGTCGGGATTGGCCACCACCTGATACGATCCACAGCAGGTGTTCATATCGGGAAACTCAATGGGAGCAGCCCCGACAGTTTGCAGGAGTTCAATTAATGCTGTGGGGCGGTTCAGGGGTTCGATAGCCGCCTCTTTGGGACGGTGCAGCGTGCAACCGTAGTAGGGCGCTACTTTCAAATCGGAAAGAGGCCTGGTAACCTTTTCGGCGATCTGCTGCCAGCCAACGTCATCTCGAAGCACTTCCAGTAAATGAACCACTTCTACGTTCGATTCGTAATCCGCTTCCTCGTCCATAAAGGAGTTCAGAGTCTCCAGTTTAGCCGGTTCGTTTTTCACCAGCATGTTGGCGCGTTTCATGGTGTTGAAGCAGAAGGAACATACGGTGACCAGTTTACCACCCCCCTGTTCCTGAGCCCGAATGAGATTTCGAACCGGAGCAACCTGATGTATCAGGTCGTCATCAGCGAACGAATAGACCGTGCCGCAGCAATTCCATCTGGGAAGCTCCTCAAGTTCGACCCCCAGTGCCTGCATGGCGGACACGGTAGAGAGATCCAGGTCCTGAGCTTTGGTCTTTAATGTGCAACCGGGCAGATAATTCAATTTCATTACATTACCCCTCAGGCGGTGTGTTTTCTAAAGCTGCTGATCAATGCCACTTGCGGCAATCCTTTGACGCGTTCCTTTGACAATTCCCGCGGGTTGACATAATCGACATTCTCCCGAAGGGCCAGCAGCCGGACCGCCTCCATAACTTTGGCGAGGTCAACTCCTCGAGGACAGCGGGCGGTACAGGAAAGGCAGGAAGCGCATATCCAGGGTGTTTTTGCTTGCAGAACGTCATCCTTGAGCCCAAGCTGGGCGCAACGGATCAATTGTCGGGGAAGGAGGTCAACTTCATTCGTATTCGGGCAGGCTGCGGTGCAGGTTCCGCACTGAAAGCACATGCCGACATCTTCACCGCTGATCTCCTTGATTTTTCTGATTAAATCGGTTTTCTTGGGATCTATCTTTCTCATAATCTCAACTCTTACAATACAGCTTCTTTGTGTCTGGCACTATGACACTGGATATTGACAGCGACCGGCATGCTGGCGATATGGGCCGGGTATGTTTCCACATGAACGGCCAGCGCCGTGGTATTTCCGCCGAATCCCTGCGGTCCCGTTCCCAGGGCATTGATGCGCCTGAGGAGATCAGCTTCCAGTTCCGCCACTTCGGGATCCGTATTTGGTGTGCCCACTTCCCGCAGAAGAGATCGTTTGGCCAGTAATGCAGTCTGCTCGATAGTGCCGCCGACACCCACACCGACGATGACGGGTGGACATGGATTGCTTCCTGCTTCATCCACAACACTCACAACGTAGTCGATTACCCCCTGCCTTCCCTGGGCGGGTTTGAGAACAGTGACGCGGCTCATGTTCTCACTGCCGCCTCCTTTGGGCGCGACAATGATCTTAAGTTGCTCTCCCGGGACTATGCGTGTATGGATAATGGGCGGGGTGTTGTCTTTGGTGTTGACCCGGGCTGAGAACGGCTGGGTGACTGTAGATTTGCGCAGATAACCTTCCTCGTATCCCTGTCGAACCCCTTCCTCAATGGCAGTGTAAAGATCGCCTCCTGCTATGTGAACATCCTGGCCCAATTCGAGAAAAACCACCGCTAGTCCGGTATCCTGGCAGAGGGGTATTTTATCGGAAGCGGCGATCTTGGCGTTTTGAAGGATTTGATCCAGTACCTGCCTGGCGACCTCGGACTGATCGGTATCCCGGCCCTTCTTCAGTGCTTTAATGACATCTTCACCGAGGTAGAAGTTCGCATCCTGACACAAACGGGAAACAGTACTAATGATATCGGTTGCCTGTATCTCTTTCATATACGATTCTCCTGGCATACACGCCCTTTTATTGGACAAAAAGGCCCGACCCTGCAGGTGAGGATCAGGCCCACTCGATGATATCGAAAGATTTTAGTAAACCTAGATCCCCATGATCGGAAGCAGACTCCGCACCGCCTCCGCAGATTTCTTGAGCCCCTCAAGTTCATCAGAACTGAGTTTCAATTCGATGATCTGCTCAATACCGTCCTTCCCCAGTTTGCATGGGACACCCGCATAAACGCCACTGATGCCGTATTCGCCTTCCAGGTATGTGGAGCAGGGCAGGATTTTCTTTGTATCGAGAAGAACCGCTTCCACCATCTGGGCCGAAGCCACTCCCGGGGCATAGAAAGCACTGCCGGTTTTAAGGAGGTTTACGATTTCGGCTCCGCCATTAATGGTGCGCTTCACCATTTCATCGATCTTGTCTTTAGGGAGAAGGTCGGTAATCGGCACCCCGGCCACCGTGCACAGGCTGATCACCGGTACCATGCTGTCGCCGTGTCCGCCTAGAACGCAGGTGAAAACGTCGTTGACTGAAACATTCAACTCTTGTGAAATGAAGGTTCTGAATCGGGCACTGTCGAGAACCCCGGATTGCCCGAAGACTCTGTGCTTCGGGAATTTACTCACATGGAGCGCCATCTGGCACATGGCATCAAGGGGATTGCAGACCACTATGATGATGCCATTGGGCGAATGCTTGGACACATTCTCGGTTACGCCTTCAACGATCTTGGAGTTGGTTTGGATCAGGTCATCCCGGCTCATCCCTGGCTTACGAGCGATCCCTGAAGTGATGACCACCACATCCGAATTGGCAGTCTCTTCATAGCCGTTGGTGCCGACAACATTGATATCGATTCCGAGGACGGGCGTGGCCTCGAGCATGTCGAGCCCTTTACCCTGGGGCAAACCCTCAACGATATCCACCAGCACCACATCTGCAATTCCCATTTCGGCGATTCGAAATGCACAGGTTGCGCCCACATTCCCCGCACCGATGACTGATACTTTTTGACGCATGACCTCTCCTCCTTATATATGTTAAGTTTGCTCTCACGTCATTCCGAGGGAGATCGTCAGAATCGAAAGCTGGTGCCGGATCGATTCTGGCTTCGATCAGAATGAAATCGCGTTTATGCTGCCTGGATCACTGCCAGAACTTCATCTCTGGCTACACTGGCTCCCGGTCCCGCATTGATAGCAGTTACTTTTCCAGCGGCGGGAGAAGCGATGGTATTCTGCATTTTCATCGCTTCCAGAATCAGAACCGGGTCTCCGGCCTTGATCGTATCCCCTACCTTGACCTTGTATTCAATAACCATGCCCGGCATAGGGGCAACGATCGGTGTCCCGTTCACACCGGAAGCGGCGGGCATTGAGGGCGTCACCTCCACTTTTTGGACCGGGGCTGCCTGCGACGGGGGCGAAGCTGCCGGCCGTGCGGTGGGCACCGGTCCGGAAACGATGGGAGCGCCGCCGGCTGCCTCGACGTCGACCTGGTAAAACTCATCGTCCACATAGATATTGAACGTTCTGGTTCCGGGTCCCTTAGGCGGGGCGACGGGTTTCTCAACCAGCTTGCCGGCCCTGGCCTTGGCGATCAACTCATCCTCGGCGTTGATCTCCTCCAGTGTCTTGGGTGCGGCTGGGGGTTTCCAATCGCTCGGAATGGTTTTGTCGATACCGTATTTGTATTTGAGGAACCGTGCTCCCGTTGTGGGGAACATGGCGTACAATATTACGTCCTGATCGTTTTTGGCAAATTCCTTTGACTCTTTTCTGGCTTTTGGCATCTCAGGTTTAAGCTCATCCGCCGCCCTGCCGGTGATGGGTTTTTCGCCTCTCTCATAACCTTTCAGGATCTTTTTCTGCACCTTCTCATCGATCGATGCCGGCGACTTTCCATAAAGTCCGTAACAGTAATCCTTGGTTTCCTTGGCAACCATTTTGTAGCGCCCGGCCAGTACATTCTGAACTGCCTGAACACCGACGAGCTGGCTGGTAGGAGTCACCAGCGGCGGGTAACCCAGTTCAGCCCGGGTCCTGGCGGTTTCCGCCTGTACCTCAGTGATCTTATCAAGTGCATTCGCCTGTTTCAACTGGGAAACCAGATTGCTCCACATACCGCCGGGTATCTGGTGAACCAGGACTCCGGCGTCAATGACAGACATCGTGGAAGTATCCCGGAAATCCCGGTACTTGGGTGCGATCTCCTCCAGTTTCAGGGCAACAGCAAGGATTTTTTCTACATCCAGTCCGGTATCTCTATCAGTGCCATAGAGTGAAACTACGATAGGTTCGATAGCCGGTTGGGATGTCCTGAGTGCAAAGGGAGAAATGGCGGTATCTATAATATCAACCCCTGCTTCGATTGCTTTCAGGTATGACATCGATCCCTGCCCGCTGGTATAGTGAGTATGCAATTCAATAGGAATTTTTAAAGCTTTTTTTAGCGCTGTTATGAGTTCGTAGGCGTCGTAGGGCGAAATAAGGCCGGCTTGATCCTTGATGCATACCGAATCGGCGCCCATATCCTGCAGGATTTTGGCTTTGTTAACGAAGAAATCGACGTTGTAGACCGGACCGCCCATTCGAGGCTGGGTGAGAGAGTAGCACACGGTACCCTGAAAGTGCTTACCGACTTTCTTTACCGCCTTTCCGGCTCGCTCCATATTACGTTCGTCGTTTACCGCATCGAATACCCGGAAGATGTCAACACCCACTTCTGCAGCCTGCTCAACGAAGGCATCTACCAGGTCGTCCGGATGGTTGCGGTAGGCGACGATGTTCTGGCCCCTGAGAAGCATCTGGAAGGGGGTTTTAGGAATCAACTTTTTTAATATGCGAGGTCTTTCCCAGGGGTCTTCCCCCAAATACCGATGGGGTACGTCGAATGTTGCCCCGCCCCATACTTCCACGGCGTGGAAACCACAATTGCTGATTTCCTCGGCAACGTATTCCATATCCTCAGTGCGCATCCGGGTTGCCAGAAGGGACTGGTGCCCATCACGAAGGGTGGTATCTGTTATTTTGACCGGGTTTTTTGCCTTCGGCCGTTTCTTTACTTTATCCGTTGTCAGCTCACTGGCCGAAACGGGTCCGTCTCCGATTCCTTTCATTGTGCTCCTTCCTTAGTAACTACCGTAAGGGGACAATCCGTCGCTGCCACAATTGCGACATCTGCATGATCTCCTGCCTTCCGGAGGCCCTCCAGAGATTAATGGGCGAAGCCGGCTGACGTAGATTTCTTGCCGTTGTTGCCTCTTCTTCGAGATATGCATCTATAGCGGCGGTAATAGCTGCTATTTTCCTGTTATCTTTCATGGATATCGTACCTTATGGTTAAACGGGGATATTTCCGTGCTTTTTAGGCGGCCTTGTTTCCCGCTTGGTATCAAGCAATTCAAACGCGCCGATGATCCTGGCCCGGCTGTCGTGAGGCATGATGACTTCATCTATCAATCCGCGAGAAGCCGCGATATACGGATTGTATAAAGCCTCCTGGTATTCTTCCAGCTTCTGTTTCTTAATTGCGGCAGGATCTTCTGCTTTTTTAATCTCTTTTCCATACAATATGGGGACGGCTCCCGGTGCACCCATTACAGCGATTTCGGCAGTGGGCCAGGCAAAGGTAATGTCGGCCCCCAGTGCCTTCGAACACATGGCCAGATAGGATCCCCCGTAATCCTTGCGAGTGATCAGGGTGACCTTGGGAACGGTGGCTTCGGAATAGCACCAGAGTATTTTAGCACCATGCCGGATAATTCCGGACCATTCCTGGTCCGTTCCCGGCAGGTATCCGGGGACATCGGCGATGGTGAGCATCGGGATGTTGAACGCATCACAAAATCGAACAAATCGGGTCAGTTTGTCGGAGGCATCCACATCCAGGCAACCGGCCAGGTTCATGGGTTGATTGGCAATGATTCCCACTGAACGGCCGTTGAATCTGCCGAAACAAATGATCAGGTTTTTAGCATAATGAAAATGGGGCTCAACAGTTTCCCCGTTGTCCACAATGCTCTCAATGACTTTTCGCATGTCGTAAACCTGCTGAGGGTTATCCGGGATGAGAGTGTCCAATTCTGGAATAAGGCGATTCGGGTCATCGCCGGTTTCTTTAAACGGGGGATCTTCCATGTTGTTGGCGGGAAAATACTCCAGCAATTCCTTTATCTGGTTGATAGCATCCTCATCGCTCTCACACGGGAAATGGCACACGCCGCTCTTCGTGGAATGGGTCATGGCACCCCCCAGCTCTTCCTGGGTGATTTCCTCTCCTGTCACTTCCTTTATTACGGCAGGGCCGGTGATGAACATATAGCTGGTCTTTTTCACCATGAAAATCCAGTCGGTCATCGCCGGTGAATAAACAGCTCCACCTGCACTTGGCCCCATAATGGCCGATATCTGGGGTATTACGCCTGAGGATATGGAATTACGGAAGAAGATATCACCATAACCGGACAGCGCATCAACACCTTCCTGGATGCGGGCGCCGCCGGAATCATTAAACCCAACAACCGGACAACCGATCTTCATGGCCAGGTCCATGATCTTGGTAATTTTTTTTGCATGCATCTCGCCCAGTGTCCCTCCAGTAGCGGTGAAATCCTGGGCAAAAGCACAGACCTTGCGTCCGTTTACTGTGCCGTAGCCGGTAACCACACCTTCAGCGGGAATGAAGTTCTTTTCCATCCCGAAGAGGGTGCACCGGTGCCTGATGAACATATCGGTCTCTGTGAAGCTACCGGGGTCGAAGAGGAGGTTGAGCCTGTCCCGTGCCGTCAGTTTGCCTGAATCCTGTTGTTTCTTTACACGTTCCGGCCCGCCCATAGCGAGCTCTTTCTGTTGCCGTTCGGCAAGTTCCTGCAATCGTTCCGAAACGCTTTTCACTAAGCCTCCTCCTCTATTGTGAGTAAGTTGGTCCGATTCCATGCTTATTCTAAGTCAAACTGACAGGAAACGCAAGGAAGAATGGCACTATTTGCCGTATTGACCGTTATACTTAAACCATTTTCGCTATTTTGCTGTAAATAGGTATGTTTGCTACAATAAGCCAGCAAGAGAAATAAGTCACATGCCGATCAGGATACTCGCCTCCGATGTTGTTTCAAAGATCGCCGCTGGTGAAGTAGTTGAACGTCCGGCTTCGGTGGTCAAGGAACTGGTCGAGAACGCACTGGACGCCGGTGCCAGCCAGGTGACGGTGGAGGTCGATGGAGGGGGAACCCGGTTGATCCGGGTCAGCGATAACGGTTCCGGTATCGCCAGGGCTGAAGTGGAACTTGCCTTTGAACGCCATGCTACCAGCAAAATAAGCACTGAGACGGATATTGAGGCCATTGCCAGCCTCGGATTTCGTGGAGAGGCGCTCCCTACCATTGCATCAGTGGCTGAGGTGGATGTTCTCACCAGCCACCAGGATGAATCTGTTGGTACGCTGCTTAAAATCGATGGCGGAAGGGTTATAAGTAAAAGCCGGCAGGGCTGTCCGCGGGGAACAACCGTGACAGTTTGCAACCTTTTTCATAACGTACCTGCCCGGCTCAAATTCCTCAAATCAAACACCACTGAAAGCGGGCACATATCTCAGATGGTGACACAGCTCAGTCTGGCCTTCCCCGAAGTGAAATTCACACTGGTGATGAATGGACGCACCAGCGTGCGTACGGCGGGAAACGGTAATCTGAGGGACGTGCTGGCGGAGGTTTACGGCCTGGAGACTGCGCAATCCATGTTGGCGGTAGATTGTTTGGGATCAGGAATAAGTGGGTTTGTCAGTCCCTCGTCTGTGTCGCGTTCCAATCGAAATTATATCAGCTTTTTTATCAATCGACGCTGGGTGCAGAGCCGCACTCTTACCTATGCTGTGGAGGAAGCCTATCAGGGGATGCTGATGACCGGTAAGCATCCCGTTTCAGTACTGAATATCAGTTTGCCTCCCGATAGCATTGATGTCAACGTTCATCCCACCAAGCGTGAAATCAAACTCAGGAATGAACGGGAGGTTTTTCTGGCGGTGCAGAAGAGTGTGCGTGAAACCCTGATAGGGTATTCTCCGGTTACTGGTATGAAGTCACCACCCCCCTCATTCACCGCTGCACCCATACCTACACCGATTCCACTGGCATTCCGAGAAGGTCTGCGACCGGATACGAGCCCAGTTACGTCCTTACATCAAACCGAAGCTGCTGAATTACCTCCAGATAAGCTGCCGATAATGCGCGTGATCGGCCAGTTCCGAAACTCTTATATCATAGCCGAAGGGCCGGATGGCCTGTATCTGGTGGATCAACATGCCGCACACGAGCGAGTCCTTTTCGAAAGGATCACAAAGGCCGGGGAATCGCAGGCAATCCAGCAGCAGGGATTGCTTGAACCAGTCAGTATCGAATTGAATGCGTATCAGTCGGAGCTGGTCAATGCCGAATCTGTACTGCTGGCTGAATCAGGCTTTTCCCTGGAACCATTTGGGGAACGTGCCTGCCTGCTGCGAGCAGTTCCTGCTTTTCTGGACCAACACAAGATTAAACCGGTCATCCTGGAGATACTGGAGCTGCTTGAACAAGGCCAGCGAAGCCAGTGGCGGGAACGGATCGCCGCCTCTCTTGCGTGCCACGGCGCGGTGCGCGCCGGCCAGCCTCTGGCCCCGGAAGAAATGGGAGAGCTGTTGCGCCAACTGGAGGAAACCACTTTATCGAGAACATGTCCGCATGGCCGACCTACCGTCATTCGTCTGGATATGTCATACCTGGAAAAAGGATTCGGTCGCCATTAGTTTCGTGCCGTTTTTAAGAATAAATGGGTAAGCAGTTACGCGTTGCCAGTTCCCTGGTTGTGCTGTGCATGGTGATCATCATGCTGGTCTCTTCCCCCGAAGCGTTTTTGCCGCAAGGGGTCAAACTGATCGATACCGAGATCAAGGGAACTTCGGGTAATGAGCGCTTCGTTCGAACGAAAATGGATTTCGGCAGCGCTCAGCAGATGGAAAACATCTTACTAGGAGGCACTGAGTGGTCTGCCTCTCTCTACGACATGTCGGATGTTCAGCAACAACTGGGCGCGGATATTCTGACCACCTGGGTTTGTTATCATCCATCGTCATCCACCCCAATATGGTTTCTGGTGATCCAGAGCCGGGATGTGGTCTCTTTTCACCCGCCTCCGGTTTGCTATCAGGCGATGGGGTATAAAGTAGCTGAGGAAAGTACGATTGAGATAGCTGTTTCCGGTGAAGGCTGGGCACAGCAGCAATGGCTGGAGGCCTTTGAGGACCCGGATGCTTATGAGGGCACTATCAGCGTGAAAAAGCTGGTGGTCACCAGGGAAAAAGACAATCGGCCCTTAGAGCGGCGTTTGGTGCTTTACTATTACATTAAGGATGACAGTAGCTCGTCACCAAAGAGGATCACCATGATTCGTGTGTCGGCGGTAGTTCCGCTGTATGGTTCATATGATGAGGTGCTCTCACTGGAGGAGCAGATTATCAGCGATTTCTTTCCTTTAATGTTTGAACCCCGTTCCGAGCAGGCGAGTTTTGGCGGTCTGTTGATCGATCATCTGGGTGCGTTCGGGTGGCTGATTATTATTGCAGTGATCATGGGCCCGCTGGGATTCCTGATGTATCCGATAATGAAGCCGAGAGTGATGAAAGCCATACACCGGGTTCAGGCAAGGTAAGGACAATCTTGCGCAAATGAATGTTTGGCCGGAGCATGTAAAATGGGGGCAATATCGCTAAGGAATTGCCCCCATTTTTGTCAGCAAGCCAGGCCTAGAGGTTCAAAAATCCGTGAGCATATAGCGTCTGATTCATAAGGACCTTGGCGGTCTTCATCACCGCTACCTGATCGGGATCGCTTTGATTCACGATGCTGAAATCGAATTCCTCGAAGCTTCCATCGGCAACCGCATCGAAGAGGGCCAGATACAACTTGTTGAGCTCTGTGGATTCGTCCCGATTGTTTATGACGTTTATGACTTTCCGTAGTTCAGGATCAAACGCGTCGGTAATCGGCCAGTCCATACCGGCACCGGCCAGCATGGCGGCGTATACACGATTTAAAATGGGTCGAACTTCTTCCGGGCAGGAGTTGGAAACATTGGAAAGCCCGCAAGTAGTAAGGAAAGGCGGATCATTTAATTGCTTCATCACCTGGCAGGCCTTCACGACTTCCGGACCATGAGACTGTGTCCCGTTGACCGTCATGGCCAGCGGATCGAAAATGATGTTTTCCATTGGTAATCCGTATTCCATCGCAGCCATCATCAGGTCGCTGGCGGCGATATCGGCACGCTCGTCGGCGGTTGCCGGCAGGCCGGTTGCTCGAAGTGTAAGGCAAATCAGATAAGCATCGTGCTCTGCTGCCAGCGGCATCAGCACCTGCATACGCTCCGGGTTGGCATTGGTTGAATTGATAATCGGTTTGGGATCTTTGGGCAGCATCTTCAGGCCGGCCTCGATGGCCGCAGCATTGGTCGTGTCCAGGCAGATACCCACTGGCGGTTTGACGACTTCCAGTACCGTTTCTACCATCCACTGCATGACTTCTACACCATCTTTCTTGCGTGGGCCGATGTTCAGATCAATGTATTTGGCACCGCTTTCCACCTGCTTTTTCGCCAGATCCTGGATGTACCCCTTTTCCCGGTTGTCTACGGCATTTCTGATATCCTTGGAGATAATGTGAATGTTCTCTCCGATAATTTCCATTGTTCCTCCTTAGTTTAGTTCTAGTTTATTGATCAGGTCCCTAATACCCACCTGGAGGGGTGAGTCAGAAGGCAGGTTGATGGATGGCGCTCCTTGTATCTCAAGTGAGGCCAAATTTGGATCAGAAGGAATACTTGCGATCAGATCCAGATCATTTTTCTTTATAGCCAGTGAAATCTCCTCTGGAAGTTCACCAACTACCCGGTTAACGATCAGCCATATTTGGTCGACATGGGTTCTCATTTCACGGATGAGCGGTTTCATTCTTCCGGCAGCGATGACCCCCCGAATGGTCGGATCGGTGACGATCAAAAGAATATCGATCTCCCGCGTGGTCTGCCGGCTGACATGCTCCATTCCTGCTTCGGAATCGATAACCACATAATCGTAGTTCTTGCCCAGCCTGTCGATCGAAGCTCGTAACATATTGTTGGCGGCACAATAACATCCGGGCCCTTCAGGACGGCCCATCGCCAGAAGGTCGATCCTGTCGGATTCTACCAGCGATTCCATAACCTTCATTTCAATATAGTCGGGTTTGGCGATACTGTCATCATACGTACGGCTTTTAACGGCTACTGCCATTTCTTCGCGAACCTGCCCGATGGTGTTTTCCAGGGGCAGACCCAGAGCCAGATTCAGATTGGTACTGGGGTCCGCATCCACCGCGAGAACGGTTCCCTTCTTCGATAGTTGATCGATAAGCAATGCGGCGATGGTGGTTTTTCCGGTGCCGCCTTTTCCGGCGGTAACAATCGTTTTCCCCAATTTACTTTCCTTTAAATTCCGGTTTCCTCTTCTCGATTATTGCGCTTATTCCCTCTTTGGCATCCTGTGTTGCGATGCTCAAGCTGGCAGACCGTACCTCGGCCTCCAGTATCGAGCCCATATCCATACTCACTGCCTGGTAAATACTGGCCTTGGCCATCCCTATGGCAACCGCAGGGCCGTGGGCAAGCCGCTCAGCCACAGCCTTTGCTGTGTTGATCAACTCGTCCTCCGGCACTACCCGATTAATCAGCCCGATTCTCTCCGCTTCCGGTGCATCGATAGTCTTACCGGTCAGAATAAGCTCGCAGGCCCGGGCCGTACCCAGCAGGCGCGTCATCAAATAGATGCCCCCCGTGTCGGGATGAAGTCCGAGGTTGATAAATGCCATGCTGAACGTGGCGTTTCGGGCCGCAAATATAATATCACACCCAAGGGCAAGATTGCACCCGGCCCCGATTGCCGGACCGTTTACAGCGGCCACCCACGGTTTAGGCATGCCCCGCATGCCCGCGATGATTTCAGCGCCCTGCCGGCTGCTTCCCATAAGCTCCACAGGGTTATTTGTACTAGCCAGGAGTGCCTTCACGTCTCCCCCGGCGCAAAATGCCCGACCGGCACCTGTCAGCATGACGGCTCGAGTATCGCTATCCTTTCGGATCTCCTCAATTACATTAAGCAGATCGTCGACCAGTTCAGGGCAGATGGCATTCAGTTTCTCCGGTCTGTTAAGGGTGATGATGGCCAGTCCGCTCTCTTTAGTTAAATAAAGTGATTCATAGTTCATTGTGTTTCCTTTGCCACTAAGGCCCCTACCGGGCAGACGTCAACGCAATCGAGGCACTGATTACACGGGGATTGGCCGATTGGTTCGCCTCCGAAGGCGGTAACCATTCGATCGAATCCGCGATAGGCGAATCCAATAGCACCGATTCCGGATTCACGGCATTTACGGATACACTTGCCGCAGAGAACGCATTTGTTGGGATCGTAGATGAAGACCGGGCTGGTATCATCGACGGGAAGATCCCGAAGCAGCTTTCGAAATCGTTTAGTATTCAGCTTCACCCCAAGATGTCGGGCAGCGCGTTGCAGTTCGCAGTTACCGTTTGCAGCGCAATTCTTGCAGTCAACCGGATGGCTGGCCAGGAGTAATTCGAGTGCTGTGCGGGCCAGCCTTAGAGACTCAGGGCTGTGTAAGTTAACCACCATCCCTTCGCTTACCTGTTCTGTACAAGCGGTCACGGGCTTGGGCTTCCCTTGAATCTCGACAAAACACAGGCGGCAGGAAGCCGGCGTATCGTGCTTGTCCCTGATGGCACATAAGTTAGGGATGTAGATATCGTTATCCAGCGCCGCCCAGAGTACGCTCTGATCTTCAGAGGCGGTTATTTTCTTCCCGTCGATGGTGAGGGTGATGCTGCTCATGTTCTTTTCCTGATACCGGGTTCATCCCGGGAATTGCAACCGCCTTCGCCGCAGATTTTCCAATTCCACCGTTTTTGTCCTGATCACCATATCTTCAGATACAAGTACGCGGCAGGCGTATACGATTTCACCATTCAGTTCCACACAGCACAGCTTGCAACCCCCGACCGGCGGGTCCGCTCCCGGGAGAAAACAGGCATGAGGAATATCAATGCCTGCATTGAGCGCGGCTTCCAGTATCGATTCACCGGCTTGTGCTTGAACTCGAATATTATTTATAGTCATGGAAACGGTGTTCATGCCTTCTCAAGGGGAGGCATCGCCTCCGGCAATTCACTCAAAGGCGATATCTTGGTGATCGCATTGTATTCCGGTGGACAGGCCTCCATACATGTGTTGCATTTGACACACGAAATCCAGATGCCGTTGCGCGCTGGACGTTTGACGTTGATGTAGAGTGCCTGCAATGGAGCCCTAGCGACCCTGCACTGTTTCTTGCTGGGTAAG
>CAZDMY010000014.1:0-10062 GCA_964506405.1 uncultured Dehalococcoidia bacterium
GATCCGGCGATGCTCAGGGTTCTGGGGCTGGACTTTACGTCAGCCGCTGCCATGCAGGCCAAACGCTACATGTATAAATATGGCATTACCGCAGAGCAACTGGCACAGGTAGCGGTGCGAAATCACGCAAATGCCAAGAACAATCCCTTCGCCCAGGAGGCACTGGATATCACAGTTGACGACGTGCTGGGATCGAAGATGGTTTCTTCGCCGATACGGGCACTGGATGCCAAGCCGATATCCGATGGCTCGTGTGCCATGATTCTGGCCAGCGAGGAGAAAGCGAAGAAGCTGTGCAGTAAGCCGGTATGGATTATGGGAGTCTCGAACTGTTACGAGAACCATTATCTGGGCGACAGGGACCTGGCCGATTGCGAAGCGCTGGTGAAAGCGGCCCAAAAGGCATACAAAATGGCTGGAATAAAGAATCCACTACGGGAGATCGATCTGGCGGAGATCACCACAGAGTATTCCTATCAGGAACCGCTCTGGTTAGAGGGGCTCGGCTTTTGCGCCAAAGGCGAAGGCGGCAGATTGGTTGAATCGAAGGCCGTCGCGATGGGCGGTAAAATGCCGGTGAATCCTTCCGGAGGTGTTCTGCCGGGTGTTCCCAACGGGGTAGCAGGCTCATCGCGTGTTGCCGAAGCCGTATTGCAGCTACGCGGCGATGCCGGCGAAAGGCAGGTTCGCAACGCTAAAGTAGCCCTGGCGCATGGTTATACCGGAAGTTGCGGACAGCACCAGGCGGTAATGATCCTGGGGAACTCGTAGTTCGGAGGAATGATATGGCTAATAGAGTAGCAATTGTAGGAATCGGACAAACGTATCACAAAAGCAACCGTCCCGATGTCAACATGGCCGAGATGGTTGGTGAGGCGGTTCGGGCGGCGCTGGAAGACGCCAATCTCAGCATTAAAGAGATCGAGGCGGTTTTCCATTCTAACATGGAGACCTTTGAGGCGATCTACCTGCCCGATCATGTCATGGCGACGGAAATCGGCGGGGCAGGTAAGCCCGGACTCAAAGTAGCCACCGGCGGCACCAGCGGAGGGTCGGTGGTTTGCGAAGGTTTCTTCATGGTCGCTTCCGGGCTCTATGACGTGGCGATGGTCGTTGGTTATGAAAAACAGGATTGTGGCGATACGACTGCGGCGATCACTGCGGCGTTAGTTCCTTCCTGGAGCAAGGGCGCTGCAACGGGTGCGATCGGGGAGTTTGCCAAACAGGCACTCTCTTATATGAAGACCTCAGGTGCCAAGGAAGAGCATGCAGCTATGGTTCGTCTGAAAGCGGATAAGGGCGCCTGCCGAAATCCGTACGCGCATCTGAAGCTGGGGCTCAAGGGCATCGACGAGGTGATGAATTCGGGGTATCTGGTATGGCCCTTGAAATTCCTCGACTTCTGTCCTCAGTCGTCGGGTGCCTGCGCTCTTATATTTGCATCGGAAAGCAAGGCTTCTAAGATTCACAAGAAACCGGTCTGGCTGGCCGACGTGGAAGTAGTTCACCAGGAACCATTCAAGGCGGGAACCTTTGGCGATCCGACGGGGACCGAAACCTATACACAGCATCTCGCTTGTGAGAACCTTTACAAACGCAACGGCATCACCGATGTCCGCCGGGATATCGACCTGGCTGAAATCTATGAGCCTTCCAACTGGGAGGAAATGAATCTCTATGAGCATTTCCATTTTTGTGAAAAAGGTGAGGGATGGAAACTGGTGGAGAAAGGGATTACCGAGATGGACGGAGAATTCCCGGTGAATCCTTCCGGTGGTGTCATCGCCACGAATCCGATCGGCGCAACGCCGGTTATTCGCGTGGCGGAAGCGGCTCTGCAAATTCGCGGCGATGCGGGTGAACACCAGGCGACCCGAGACGTGAAAACGGCTCTGGCCACTGCGCTGGGAGGTCCGAACTGGACCACCATGGCACTGCTCAGACGCTCGATGTAGGAGGCAATAATGGCAAAGAAAGAACCGGAATATATCATCGTAAACATCGATACCCCCCGCAAATATGACTGGTCCACCGGCAAATACCTCGGGAAAACATATGCCGAGGCCAAAGAGAACAAGCGATTGATGGGGAATAGATGTCCCAAGTGCAAAGAGATCATGTGGGCCCCCACCGTTGTTTGTCCCAAATGCAAGGTGGAAACGGGTTGGGAGTGGGTGGAACTGGCGGATAAAGGGGCTGTGGTCCAGTATACCTATCTTGTGTTCCCGCTCTGGGATCCACACTACGGGGAGCGCTGGGCGAACAAACTGCCTTCCGCCATTATCAAACTGGATGATGGTGTTTACCAGCGGCACTGGCTGGAAGAGACGGATACAGAGAAATTGAAAGAGGGCATGCGGGTTCAGGTTGTATGGAAGGAAGACTACGACGAGCGCGGTTTGGGGTTGCAGGACGTTCCGTTCTACCGAACCATCGAGGAATAGGAGGGCATGCAATGGCAATGAAGGAATTAGCAGAAAAAACCGCCACCAAAGTCGAGGGAATGGACGTCTGGATCTATCACGGCCAGATCTATATCCCCAATACGTATTCTGCCGGAGCCGTCGGCAGCCGGTTTCTGATTGATATCCGGGATAAGGCCAGAATAACCGGAACGCGATGTAAGAAATGCAATCGGGTCTATGTTCCGGCCCGTTCTGTGTGTAAAGATTGCTTTGCTCAGTTGAAAGAATTTGTTGAGGTGAGTGATAAAGGTACCTTGCTTACCTACACAATCGATAATGAATCAAAGCCCATCCATCCCACCGGCGAACCTGTCATCTATGGCATTATCCAGCTCGATGGAGCCGACACCGGCTTCGTGCATATGATCGGTGGGGTTGATCCCGAACAACTACGCGTTGGTATGCGTGTCCAGGCCGTTTTTAAACCCAGAGAGGAGCGCATAGCCAGCGTTCTGGATATCAGGTATTTCAAACCGCTTTGATTAGAAGTCAGGAGTGAGTATTCAGGAGTCAGAATCAGGCTTTTCCGGGTTCTGGCTCCTGATCATCTGGATTCCACTTTGTTTAGAGGAGAATTATGACCCACCCAATGTTACGCACTGAACTATGCGATCTTCTGGATATCGAATATCCAATTGTTCTGGCCGGCATGGCCGAACATGCCGGAGTGGAACTCACGGCAGCAGTATCCGAGGCCGGGGGCCTGGGTGTGCTGGGTGCCCTACCGATGAGCCCTGATGAACTGGATGAGGCCATCCGGGAGATTAAAAAAAGAACGAGTAAGCCTTTCGGCGTCGACAGTATTGCACCACTCGGTCTGGTTGAAGGAGAAGATGATACACCGATTGATTTAAAGGCGCTTCTGGCTGGAGACGAGGGTGAACTGGCCCAAACACGTGATTATATTGCCGATCTGGGCCGGCGGGTGGGCATCAAGGTGCCGTATGGAATCAAACTGGGAACCAACAATCAGGGATTCAACTGGTCGCCGGGAATGACTAAGAAGCAGCTCGAAGTAATCTACGAGCACAAGGTTCCGGTATTTGCAGCCGGGCTGGGCAGTCCGGAATTCATGATTGAAGAGGCACATCAGCGTGGTATGAAAGTTATGGGCGTGGTAGGCACGGTGAAACAGGCTATGAAAGAAGCCTCTGTAGATGTGGATATTATCATCGCCCAGGGGACCGAAGCAGGCGGCCATACCGGAAGGGTGGCCACAATGCCGCTCGTACCTCAGGTTGTCGATGCGGTTTCTCCCATCCCCGTTCTCGCCGCCGGGGGCATCGTGGATGGACGCGGCCTGGTAGCTGCGCTGGCACTGGGGGCGGCCGGGGTATGGTGCGGCACGGCGTTCCTGGGCACCCCGGAAGCCATGAGCCATGCGGAAAACAAAAGGCAACTCGTGGCCGCCGGGGAAAGCGACACAGTCATCACCAAGACCATGACCGGTAAGACCGCCCGCTGCATCCGCAATCCGTTACAGACCCAGTACGAGAAAGAGAACGGGCCACTGCTTCCCTTCCCGATACAGGTGCTGGCCGCAAGCGACCTGATTCAGTACATGAGCGAGGAAGACGACACCCTGAAAAACTACTGGACGTTTGCCGGGCAGGGCTGCGGCCTGGTTAAGGAACTGCGGCCGGCCGGAGAAGTCCTCAGGAATATGGTGGAGCAGGCAACGCGTATCCTGGAAGAAGGGCTGCCGTCGCGAGTTAAATGGGGTAGGTAATCTGGGGTATGTGATTAAGCGCCAGTATTACCCCGGCAACTGAAAGAACTTCATGTTCCATGCATTACCGATTCAGGTTCCATATTATGTAATGTCAGTATGAGGAGTCCTCAGGACGACGTGGCAATCTCCAAGTGAACAAGGAGATTGCCATCCGCCTAGGCGAACTCGCAATGACATACCACCGTTACTTGCTGAATTAACAAGAATGGATTAAGGAGCTATTATTGACCCTTGCACTTAAAGGCATCAGACTCCTCGATCTCACCGGGATGGGGCCGGCATCTTTTGCCGCCGGAATGCTGGCGGATATGGGGGCGGATGTTACAAAAATCAGTACACCGCCCGGTGCTTCCGATAAGGGCGTCGGTGCCGGTATCGATTTCATAGAAGGTGTGGAGGCGTCCGCCTTCTACGATACGCCCCGTAACAAGAAAAACATCGGGATTAATCTTAAGGCAGAATCCGGGAAAAAGCTCTTCTTTCAACTTATAGATACTGCGGATGTGGTCCTGGAAGCGTTCAGGCCCGGGGTGATGGACCGGCTTGGCATCGGATATGAAAAGGCTTCGCAAAGGAATCCACGGATTATCTATTGTTCTGTCTCCGGCTACGGACAAACCGGCCCTTACCGGGACCTGCCCGGGCACGATGCCAACTATGCCGCGATGGGGGGAGCGCTGGGGTTGATCGGTTATAGCGCGGACGAACCGCCGGTAATGGCCGAAAACTTCATTGCCGATATGACCACGGCAGTGCTGCAGGCGGCCATCGGCATTCTGACAGCTATCATAGCGCGTGAAAAAACCGGCAAAGGCCAACAGGTGGATGTCTCCATGAGCGATGGCGTTCTTTTCATTCTGAGTTGTTTGCCTGAAATAGCCGAGTATTTGATGGGTGGGGCTATCCCGCAAAGAGGCAATACCCTTTTCGGCGGGTCCCAACCCTGCTATGCTGTCTACAAAACCGCCGACGGGAAATACCTGTCCATAGGGACGCTGGAGCCCCATTTCTGGAAAAGGCTATGCCGGGCTTTAGGCCGGGATGATTTGATCGCCAAACAGTACGCGCCCAGTCCTTTAAAAGAAGAGGTGTTCAAGGAATTGCGAAGCGTTTTTCAAACTAAATCACGAAATGAGTGGTTCGACTTGCTTACCGAAGCAGATGTGCCGGTGGGTAAAGTTCTGGGTATCGACGAAACTTGTAATGACCCGCACATGCAGCATCGTGAGATGATAATTGAAGTTGATCACACCCGATGGGGAAAATCAAAACAAATCGGATTCCCGATCAAGTTTTCCAATACCCCGTGGCAGATGCGAATCCCGGGGGCAAGGCTGGGCGAACACACCGATGAAGTATTATCCGAACTGGGATATCCGCCGGAAGAAATTGAGAAATTGCGAAAGGACCGGGTGGTTTGTTGATCTTCTGGGCCTCTTTTCAAGGCTGAGGAACACTGGGCTTGAATTGATAAGATGGAAACAGAAAGCTTACTTGAAGGATGCCGGGTCCTCGATCTGACCGACGAAAAAGGCCTTTTCGCCGGAAAGGTACTGGGGGATTTCGGCGCCGATGTTATTAAGATCGAAAAACCCGGAGGTGATGCGGTACGTCGCTTTGGGCCTTTCTATGAAGATAACGAAGACCCGGAAAAGAGCCTTTTCTGGTTTGCGACTAATACCAGCAAGCGAGGCATTACTCTAGATATTGAGAAACCCGAAGGTCAGGCGATTTTCAGGAAACTGGCCGAAACGGCCGACATTATCCTTGAATCTTTCAAACCCGGTTACCTGGACGGCATCGGGCTGGGGTACCCGGAACTGGTGAAAATCAAACCGGATATCATACTCACCTCGATCACAGGCTTCGGGCAGACCGGTCCCTACGCTCAATACGAAACCACCGACCTGGTCGGTACCGCAATGGGCGGACTGGCTCGGATCCTCGGGGATTTAGGCAGCGCGCCGGTACGAATGGGATATGTTTCTCAGGCTCATTTTCACGCCGGGATTCAAGGCGCGATGAGTTCCGTCATGGCCTATTACCACAAAGAGCTTACCGGCGAAGGCCAGCAGGTGGATGTCTCCATGCAGGATGCCGTCACTCTGACGCTTATGAATGCGGTGGAAATTTTCGATCTGTTGAAGGCGAACCTGGTCGGAATGGGACAGTATTTCATATCCGTTCGGCCGGAACCCGCCGGCCTTCTGTTCACCAAGATGATTCATCCGTGCAAAGATGGACACGTCGTTTATATGTTCGGTGGTGGCGCATTTGGTGGCACGGTGGAATCTTCCCGTGAATTCGTGAAATGGGCGAATGAGGAAGGAATGGCGCTGGAACTTAAAGATTTCGATTTCGCCACTGCGTGGGATGCTTCAAAGATCACCCAGGAAGAATGTAATCAATGGAATGCGCCGATCCAGGAATTCGTCAAAGGTAAAACCAAGGCGGAGTTGTTTGATCAGGCTGTCAAGCGAAAGATCATGCTGGCTCCCTGCAACAGGATCGAGGATATCGTGCGCGATCCTCAGCTTGAAGCCAGGGGATTCTGGGAGGAAGTGGAACACCCGGAACTAAACCGTAACATCACATATCCCGGTGCTCCGCTGAAGATGGATCAAACGCCCTGGCGAATTGTCCGGCGTGCACCGCTGATCGGTGAACACAACGAAGAAATATATCAGGAGATCGGATTATCGTCCGAAGAGATTGAAGCGCTCACAGCAGAAGGAATTGTGTAGGGGCAATCGTGTGTGATTGCCCACCGCAGAGGAACACCAGTCTGTTCGAAAACTTCAGAATAGCGGCTCAGGCACCACAAAACGTAGTGCGAGGCTTCAGCCTCGCCTGTTTGCAAAACCCTAAAGGGTCGCGCTACGAAAGTTAAAGACCATGCAATTTCGGGCAGCCTGGATAAGAGGGAGGGGGAAATGTAGATGACCAAGCGGATATTTGAAGGATTGAAGGTAGTAGATTTCAGTTGGGCGGCAGCCGGGCCGCAGGTCTGCCGGGAACTGGCCGAACACGGTGCGACGGTTATTCGAGTCGAAAGCCATAATCGGCCCTGCCCCTTGCGGACGTTTGCCCCGCACAAGGACTCTATTCCCGGCCTGGATCGCGGCGCTTTCTACACGGCTTATAACACCAACAAGCTGAATATCAGCCTGGATCTGACTCATCCGCAATCCGAGGAGGTCAAGCGCCGCCTGGTTGAGTGGGCCGATGTCACCGGTGAGAGCATGACGCCAGGTACGATGGGCCGGCTGGGGCTCGATTATGAAAGCTGTAAGAAAATCAATCCCGGCATTATCTATTACAGCACCACGCAGCTTGGGCAGAATGGACCGCATCGGGACTTCCAGGGAGTGGGTCATCACATCAATGCCCTGGCGGGGTTCTCCACCTTCACCGGATGGCCGCAAAGCGAACCGACGATGGTATTCACCGCTTATTCGGATTACATTGCGCCGTGGTACATGTTGATCGCCATAGTGGGCGCGCTGCTACGCCGGCGAAAAACCGGCCGGGGTATGTATATCGAACAGGCCCAGCTTGAAGCCGGCTTGACGTTCGCGGTGCCCCACATCCTGGATTACACCGTTAACGGCAGAGACACAGAGCGCCGGGGGAACCGGGACAGTCGGATGGCACCCCACGGCATCTACCCCACCGCCGGTCCCGATCGATGGGTGGCGATTGCCATTGACAACGAGGATCACTGGGATGCCTTCCGTCAAGTGATTGGTAATCCGGAATGGACCCGGGATGCCAGATTTGCCACGCTGATGGATCGAAAATCCAACGAAGATGAACTGGATCGGCTCGTCGGGGAATGGTGTAAAGGTTACAGTGCCCAAGAGATCATGTCTGTAATGCAGAACGCCGGAGTGCCTGCCGGTGTGGTTCAGACCTGCGAAGATTTGCTTAACGATCCCCAACTTGGGCACCGGGAGCACTTCCGCAAGCTCGAGCACCCGGTGATCGGAAGTCATGTCTACCACGCGCCGGCCTATAAATTCTCTGCAACACCATGTGATATTAATCGTGCCGGACCGGCCCTGGGGCAGGATAACGAACATGTATACAGAGACATCCTGGGATTCTCCGACGAAGAGATTGCCGATATGCTGGCTGAAGGCGTTATTACCACCGAAGGCGGGTCGCTTACTGCCAGTTGGTAGATAATAGCCACAGAGGCACAGGGAACACGGGGAGGCAACGAGAGAGTTATTGCGACTTTAACGAGAGTAAACAAATGGAAACAGTATATGTAGAGAAGCCCAGAGAGCACATCAGTGTCATTTATATGAACCGACCAGAAAGGCTGAATGCTATGTCGGCGGAACTGTGTACCGACCTCTGCGAAGCCTTTGGCCGGATCAGCGCTGATAATGATACATGGGTGGTCATTCTAACAGGCAGGGGGCGGGCCTTCTGTTCCGGATTGGATCTCGAAGATCATGGACTGGTTCCCGGAATCGACGGGCTCACCGTGCCGCCGATAGCCATGCGCTCCATTGAGCATTTCAGCAAAGTCGTGCCTACGTTACGATCGGTAAGGCAGCCGGTTATTGCTGTGGTGAACGGACCGGCTTATGGTGGCGGCATGTGCCTTTCCCTGGGTGCGGATATCCGCATCGCCGAGGAATCGGCGGTTTTCAATGCCACCGGAATCGTGAACGGCCTTACCAGCACGGAACTGGGCGCCAGTTTCCTGCTTCCCCGATTGATCGGGGCAGCACATTCCTTCGATATGATGCTTACCGGGCGAACGGTGGATGCTGCCCAAGCCAGAGAAATGGGACTTGTATCGCGGGTGGTGCCGGATGACGAAGGATTGAACACCGGGTTTGAGATCGCTGAAGGCATGCTCAAGTTCAGCCGCTACGGGCTGGAAATGACTAAACAGACGCTGTGGGCTAACCTGGAAGTGCCTGGTATGCAGGCAGCAATCGATCTGGAAAACCGTAGCCAGCTTTTACTCGGACTGACCGATAATCTACCGGAATGCATAGTTGCACGGAGGGAGAAGAGACAACCTGTGTATGAAGACTTGCCTCGCAGAACACTGGAACAGAAATGAGTGCAGCCTGAACTTGCGTTAACCGGGAGAATAGGGTAAAGTACATCATCAAGGGATTCAATGGGCCTGATAATATCGAACACTGGAGGCGTTGACGCAATGCGCGTTCACTATTATCATGGAGAAAAGGGAATGATGCCTGAGTTCAAAAAGGAATCATCCCGTCACCTGAAACGCATCATTGTGGATTTACCTTGCACCTTCATGGTAAAATAGGTCACAATAGATTGGACGGACTTTTTATTGAGCGCAGTTGCCAAACATCTTTATAACCGATGCCGGACTAACAGAAAGAATTGATTGTCGTGTTGGAAAAGGCGTCGTTCGGTATGATAGCGAACAAGAGTTCAATTAAAAAGGAGGGAGAAAGAATGAAAATATCACCCAAATGGGCAATACTGATCGCAGCCTTACTACTGATGGCACTGCCTTTACTGGCAGCCTGCGGCGATGGTGATGATACTAAAGAATCACCGACAGCTACCACACCCGCAGAGACGACACCAGCTCAAACAACTCCGGCACAGACAACGCCAGTCCAAACAACAACCCCGCCACCACCTTCGGGCCCGACGATCGTCTATCAAGTTACCTACGAAGATGAAGTAACCCAATGGACGTTTAATGTGGCCAGCGAAGAGACGATCGAGGGCGAGGATTGCTGGGTTCTGGAGGCCACCTTTGATGAGGAACCATTCCGCTATGCCAATCCCAGCGGCGCGCCGACCAAGATCACCGGTATTTCCCGCAGACAGTTCAAGCCGAACCTGCAGAAGGTC
>CAZDMY010000014.1:10072-15907 GCA_964506405.1 uncultured Dehalococcoidia bacterium
CGCAATCAGCAAAGATACTCTGGATGTGATCCAGGCCAAGGCAGAAGTCGATGTAATGGGGACTGTCCTCACTTCGATTCAAACTGCTGATTACAGTACGGAAGATCACGGACAGCCGTTCAGCTTTGGCGATTCGTACTCCAATCAGCAGAATACCGAAATGGTTCCAGCCATGTATGATCCTTATACCACACCGATTGATATTGAAGTCACCGCCGTTGAGGATGTGACGGTACCGGCCGGCACCTTCCGCTGCTTCAAAGTCGAACTGACCAGCCAGGGGAATCCGCTGGACACCGAATGGTACTCGGCTGAATACGACATGGTCATGCCTGTGAAGGTGGAGCGATACGCCCAGTATCAGGCGCTGGAAACCAGGGAACTGGTATCTTATGATCCTATGCCGGATATGAATACGGATGTTCCGGAACCGACTTCAAAGCCTACTGGCCCTGACATCGTTGATATCGCCGTCGAAGATGGACGCTTTACCACACTCGTAGCAGCGCTACAGGCAGCCGATTTGGTGGATACGCTCAAAGGCGCCGGGCCGTTTACGGTATTTGCACCCACAGATGACGCATTCGACAAGCTGCCGGAAGGAACAGTAGATAGCCTTTTGGCAGACATCCCGGCTTTGACCGATATACTTTTGTATCATGTGGTTTCGGGCAAGGTAATGGCTGCGGATGTTGTTAACCTCACCTCTGCTGAAACGGTGCAAGGACAGGACGTGTCCATATCAGTCGAAGGCGAAGATGTATTCGTAAACGATGCACAGGTGATCATTACGGATATTGAAGGTTCCAACGGAGTAATTCACGTGATCGATACCGTGCTGATACCTGAAGAGACAGCTCCTCCGGCATGTGAAACCCTGTACTGGTTCGATGACACCACCACCGAATGCGCTCAGAAAGAGTTCTGTGGTGCCTACATGTACCTTGGTCTCCAGACCTTCGAAACGCTGGAAGCCTGCCAGGCTGCGCTGGAAGAAAGGGACAACGAGCCGCCGAGTGACAATGTGGTTGGCACCTCCTGGACCTACGATGTAAATTATGATTGTGACGAAGTAGGGGTTCAGGGGTCGCAGCTAACGGTACAGAACGATACCGTGTGGACAACAACAGTCACGGGGATGGAGGAAGTGGATGGGATTAATTGCTACGTAGCGGAGTCGATGGTAGAAGGAGAAGCAGTTCGGCGGTATCCGTATCCCGGTGGGATGGGGATGGCAGCCATGGATGTGCCCGTCGTGCTTGCTCCGACCGGAGTAGGCCCTACCGTACATAGGAGCATGGAGACCATGCAGATGATCCGAGAATTGTTCCCGCTGAAAGCAAATGCAATGGGTGGTATAAACCTGGAAGTGGCCAGAAACTATTCCGACCCGGATGATTTCCCCGCAGCATTAAGTGTCGGAGATACCTGGACCTATGAATCCGAAGTGAACCTCGAAACATTCATGTTCAACGAGGAGATGACGTGGGATGCCGAAGTGGTTGCGATGGAATCGGTAACGGTACCGCTGGGTACCTATGATTGCTACAAGGTCGCTGCAACCGGAACGGGTGGCCAGAACCCGGACAAGACCAATTACTTCTGGTGGGCTGTGGATGGAAGTTTCCTTTGCCCGGTTAAGTACCAGTACAATTACATCTTCCTGGGTTCCGAGACACATGAACTCAGTTCCTATACCCCGGCCGATTAATTACTGATCATCCTGGTTAAGGGACTACAAACGATATAGAAGAGGTAGGGCGAGCCGGCTGGCTCGCCCTACGTTTTTCTAAGTTAAGCAGATTGACGGGCAACCAATTCGCAATTATTATGAAGAGCAGACAAGTACTGACTGGATTCGGGAGGTAATCTATATGCCGGATGAAAAAGAAGGGGCCCTGAGTGGTTATCGGATCCTGGACCTGGCAGACAGCAGGGGGGCTTTTTGTACCAAGGTCCTGGCCGACCTCGGCGCCGACGTTATTAAGATCGAGAAGCCCGGGGGAGAACCGGGACGGAGCACCCCTCCATTCCTTAATGGCACTCCACATCATGAAAAGTCCCTGTATTTCCTGTTTCGAAACACCAGTAAGCGCGGCATCACGCTGAATATAGAGACAGGCCATGGGGAAGACCTGTTTCGCAAGTTACTCCAAACAGCCGATTGTCTGGTAGACAATTCTCAGCCGCATTATCTGCCGGAACTTGGTTTCGATTACTCCGCTTTGAAAGCGATCAACGCCGGGCTTGTGGTCAACAGCATTACTGAATTCGGTCATTCCGGCCCATATCGGGATCATAAAGGGTCCAATCTGGTGGATTTTGCCCTGAGTGGTACTCTGATAACCAGTGGATACCCCGGCAAAGCACCCTGCATGATGCCGGGTTCGCCGGCTTATGACGCCGCTTCCGTTCATGCCAGCGTATCGATTATCGCCGCGCTGTACATGCGCTCGGCAACCGGTGAAGGCCAGTTCATTGAAACTACGGTCCACGAAACATCTCGCATGGGATTGTACCCCTGGATCATTCCCAATTATCACTACGCGGTGAATCCGGGCGCGCCGCCACCGACCCCTGAGGTCAGAATGGGGGCTTCCATCTATCCGGTTTATCCCTGCAAAGATGGCTTTATCCGCGTGATTGCCCTCACTCCCCGGCAATGGGAAGCGCTGGTTCGGGTATTAGGCGAACCGGATGTGCTCAAAATGCCGGAATGGAGCGATTTCCTTTACCGGATCGGAAATGCGAACGATTTGTATTTCCTGATGAATGAATTTACGCAACAGTATACGATGCTGGAACTCTTCGAGGCGGGAAGCCGGGAAGGTGTCCCTATCGCCCCGATATTAAAAGTGGATGATTTCTATAACAGTCCGCATACAAAAGCCCGCCAGTTCTTCACGGAAGTCAATCACCCCGTTGCGGGTAGCGCCGAATACCCCGGGCCACCTTATAAATGGTCTGAAACCCCGGCGAGTATTCGCCGGCCCGCCCCGTGTCTGGGTCAGCATAATGAAGATATCTATTGCGGTGAATTGGGGCTTACGAAGGAAGAGTTGAATTCGCTGGCTGGCGAAGGTGTAGTGTAATCAAGGAGGCGATAATGTTACCGCTCGATAATGTGAGAGTTCTAAGTTTCGGTACAGGCGGGGTCGTCCCCGATTTCGGCAAGATCATAGGCGAGCTCGGTGCTGATGTGATCAAAATAGAATCCAGGGACAACCTGGATTTCATGCGGACCATCGGTGCAGACATTAACAATATCGCCGGATTTAATGAATCCAACCGCAACAAGCGGAGTTTTGGTATCAGCCTTAAGACTGAACAGGGGCGGGAGGTCATTCATCAACTTATCAAGATCAGCGATATTATGGCGGAGAATTTTCGCGGTGGCGTGATGCAGGATCTCGGACTTGATTACGAGGATGTGCGGCAGATTAATCCCAATATCATCTACATCAGCAGCCAGGGATTTGGACGGGGTGGGCCCTACAGCAACTATCAGGCATACGGGCCGATGCTTTCCGGGGCTTCAGGCATGCTTTCTTTGTGGGCGCATCCAGATGACCCCTATCCGGTAGGGTCCAATGCCCCTATTCCTGACCACATCGCCAGCAAGTACGTAGTAATTGCCGCCATTGCGGCCCTGGACTACCGGCGCCGGACCGGGAAAGGGCAATATATCCACATGGCTCAAACGGAAGTTGCGGCCAATATGGTGGGCGAATACTATCTTGATTACACCATGAACGGCAATATCCCGGGGCCTGTGGGTAATCGCAACCCGAATTTTGCTCCGCATGGATGCTATCGATGTGCGGGCGAGGATCAATGGTGTGCCATTACCGTTCTGACGGAAGATGAATGGCAGAGCTTCTGTAAAGGAATTGGCAATCCTTCGTGGACTGATGATCTTAAATTTGCCGACAACAAAAGCCGTCTGGACAACGAGGATGAACTGGACAAACTGATTGAGGAATGGACCTCTATGCGGCAGCCGAAAGAGGTAATGGATATTCTTCAGGCTCATGGGGTGCCGGCCGGGATCGTACAGCGCGCCCCGGATTCAATTGAGGATCCGCAGCTTCAGCACTTCGGAGCGGTTATTGAACTGGATCACCCGGTTGCTGGGAAACGGCTCTATCCCGGTATACCATTCCACTTCTCCGCAGCTTCTCAGATGGTAAGTACTCCGGCTCCCATTCTGGGGCAACATACCGATGAGATATGCCGGGATGTATTGGGAATGCCGGAAGATCAAATAGAAAAGCTAAAGAGCCAGGGTGTGCTCCAAACCGCTGAATGATATCGTAACCTTGATCTTGCTTCGGTGGTGTCAAGGACCTGCCTATTGACGAAATGCGAATTAGGTGTCAAAATAACGACTAACGTAGCGATGGCTGTTTCTACCGAACTTGCGGGGGCTTTATGAAGAGACTGCGTATAGGTGTTGCGATTCTACTGATCCTGACAAGCACTGTGGCGTTATTTTCGCTGATGGCAGCCTGTGGGAGCGATGGCGAAGAAGATAGTCAGGGGGAAACGGAGGTGGTCATTGGTAATTTTACCGACCGGACAGGCTCTTCGGCAACTGCGATGGAGTTCATCGACATGGCCCTGGAGGATGCGGTTGAATACTATAATGAGCAGGGATTGATTCCGAACAATGTGAAAGTGAAGGTGATTACCTACGACGGCGCATATGAGCCTGCCAATGATATCCCTGGGTACGTATGGTTGAAGGATAGAGGTGCGGACCTGATTTTTACCGGCGTCCCCCACACTCCTATCAACCTGCAAACCCGCGTGAACAGGGATAAG
Organism: uncultured Dehalococcoidia bacterium; assembly: GCA_964506405.1. Lineage (GTDB taxonomy): Bacteria > Chloroflexota > Dehalococcoidia > SZUA-161 > SpSt-899 > JBGLNL01. The sequence goes on from CAZDMY010000014.1 coordinate 14,897, forward strand.
ATGGTCCTTTTTACTCCGTCTGCAGCGCGTGATACAGTATATCCCCCCGGTTACATTTTCGTTCCATCGACCCTCCCGGAAGATAATGCCTACACCCTAATGAAATGGATTTCCGAAAACGATTCCGATTTCCCTTCAGAGGGAAAAGCTAAGATTGGTGCGGCGGGATGGTCAACTCCATATAACGTCGCACTTCACGATGCGATGTCCAAGTACGCGAAAGTGTACCCGGAAAAATTCGACTGGGTAGGAAGTTATACGATCGATATCGGCTTCAACTGGAGGGCAGAAGTTGAAGCCTTAAAAGAATGTGATTATATCATGCTCCCCATCACCATGGTCAATTTTGCCAAACAATATCGTGATTCCGGATATGAGGGGAAATTCCTGGGTTCGGGCGCTCAAGCAGCTTTCCTGGGATTGATTAACGACGCCAAAATGTGGGACTCATTTGATGGGACGCTCTTTATACTCCCTTCCGGATGGTGGAACGACGATACCGACATTATTAACCGGACAAAAGAGTTATTGTATGAAAAGCACCCGGATACCGCCGACGAGATTATCGAAGAGGGAGCTTCGTATATCTCCATTGATGCGATCTATCAGGTGCTGGACATTATTGCAGATGCTGTTGAGATGTCCGGTCCCGAAGGCTTTGATTCAGATACTCTCTACGAGGCGGCGCAGTCGTATTCTCAAACCGTAGATGGCGTAGTCCGTGCCAGTTTCAGCGAAACGAAAAGGTCCTCAATCGATCGAACGGCGATATATGAAGCCGATGGATCTCAAAAGGACCTGTTCCGGTTGCATCAGGACTGGTATCCGGTCGTGCATTCGGTCGGCGATCAGGACTTTTGAGTAACTGATCTCTTATGGTGAAGTCGAAAAGGAGGGGATGAATATAGCACATATACAATCAATACAACCTGGGCAGCAATACCAAACAAAGTACGATCATGAATCCGAAGGAGGGAAAATGAAGTTCAAACTGGCAGCCATTATCAGCCT
>CAZDMY010000015.1:0-13101 GCA_964506405.1 uncultured Dehalococcoidia bacterium
GATACCCCGGGCCACTGCCCCGGGTCTCTAAGCGTTTATGATCCTCAAAACAGGGCGTTAATCACTGGTGATGCTGTTTTCAATCGAAGCGTCGGCAGAACCGATTTCCCGGGCGGCGATGGTAAAATCCTGAAGAGCAGCATCGAAAAACTGGCACAATATGAAGCGGATTATTTCCTGCCGGGTCACAATACCGAATTCGGGAATATTATTCAAGGCCGCGACCAGGTTAAGGCGAACTTCAATTTCATCAGGCAATATTTCTTCCCCATGCTGTAATACTTAGCTCAGGTTGATTTATGGCGGTATATGGGTTATACTTAGTCTGTTTCTTTCATACGCAGATGTATACTGTAACGTGCTATAGGTAGCATCTCGTTTGGTTGGTCCATTGGAATTCGAACTGTTATCGATCAGCGGCTGAAGCGCTTAAAGACCTGAATTATGCAAAATCTAAAAATGCGGAAAGTCTTGATATGTGATGATCATGCCATATGGAGGAAGGGGCTTGCATCCGTATTGAAGGCCGAAGGGGATATCGATATTCTTGAAGCAAAGAACGGAGAGGAAGCAATCGATCAGGCAAAAAGGAATAAACCCGATGTCATATTACTGGATCTTTACATGCCTTACCTCGACGGCCTGCATGCGATCGGAAAAATACGCCAGGTGTCTCCATTAACCAAAATCATCATGCTGACAGTCTCCCAGCGGAATGATCATATCCTTCGAGCGGCCAATCAGGGAGTCCGGGGATACATATCAAAAGACGCCTCACCTGATGAAATAGTAAACGCGGTACGCCGGGCGATAAGTGGGGAATCGGTCTTTTCTCAAAGTGCCACCGAAAAGATCATCCCGGAAAGGGTAAGGTCAACAGCAATTAACTTGAGTACTCGAGAACAGGAAATTATTTCGCTTATAGCTGACGGACGTTCCAATCAGGAAATCTCCTCTAAGCTAGCCATCACCCCCAATACGGTTCGGACCCACATCTATCGAATAAAAAACAAGCTCCAGCTCGATTCGCGCGCAGCGATCACAGCATATGCCCTGAGACGGCAATTACCTGGCGACCCTACATTGTAACCGTTAAGGCCTTCCTGCCTGTACCCCCAATACCACTAAGGAATGGTTTTTTTTCATCCGAGCCCCCAGATTCATGCTGACCAACGGTGATTCTTCCTGTGCATCCCTCCCGCTAAACCGATGCGTTAAACGAAATGACTACATTTCATATCCGCCATTCAGACGATTGCCTGAACGGTTTATTCTGCTATGATAATTCCACTGAAGTTCCTACTGCAGTGAGCGATCCTTCCCTTCCCATCGCCTGATCCGATGCTGTGGTGAGTTGCCTTGTAGCTTTTCACTAAGAAAAGTATCAACTCTACCCCCGCCACAGCATCGGATCTTTTCTTATCCTTCCTTATTGGTGCTGCCTGAAAATACCAATACCTTGCTGAACTGGTCAGCTTCGGTTACATACCGTCGGAAATCCGTATCAATCCCCCCAGACAGCCAACATAAGCGATATGCCCATCCGGGTCGAGGGTGATCGGGGCACCAAAATCGTGATACTCTCCTCCCATTCCGGTGGGAATCCGAAAAACGGTTTCGCCGGATTCGAAATCCACGGCGGTAAGGTACCAGCCAAAGTTGTCCTGGCCGGCTGGTTCGAATGGTTCATATGTATAAAGATAAACCAAGCCATTCCCCAGGGATAATTTGGGCACTGTACTACAGGAGTTCTCCGGACTCGTCCAAATCTCCTCGCAGGTATACCCGCCCGAACCATCCGGCAAAAGATCGACCCGGCTTACTCCTCCCACACTTCCCTCGCAGCAACCCATCGGCTCGAACATATTTCCCCTGAGCACCCCATAATTATTCTCCACGATAATGGAATACTCAGTACCGGATTCCCCTTCCCGGGCCAGCCCAATGAGCGCGTTTTCAGTGGTGCTGAGACCTTCCTCAAACAACGGGACCTGGCATACCACTTCTCCGTCGGAACGATTCAGGAACAGGATGTTCATTCTGGGTTCAGCGTTATCGCCGATGGCCACCATATCGCCGATCAGAGTCGGCGTGGTTCCGCAGCCCTGATTAATCAACCCCGGCTTGATTTGCGATCCTCGGTCATATTCGGTTCTCCAGTCGATCACGGGAAGGCCGGTATCATCTGCATTGAAACGGTACATGGCATAGTCGGTCACGATGTACACACCGTCCTCGCCCACGGTGAAGGAATTCTGCATTTCCTCCCCTTCCAGTTCGATCGTATTTACCTTGCCCGTTTCCTCGTTGAGCGTTCCTACCTTCCCGTAGCGGGAAGCAAACCATAGCAGGCCATTCCAGTCGGGAATAGCCATTTGCAGGTGATCCCTGGAAGGTGGCACTCTCGGAACCATGTAATCCGACAGGTCATAGCGCTGCAATTGTTCAAATTCACCGGTGGTATCATTAAATTTGATAATCTGAAGCGCGTTTTCCGAATCCGCTACCAGGGCACGATCCTGGCTATCCAGCACAAAATAGGCACCGCCGGAGGTGTCTCGATGCGGCGGAAGGTCGCCCGAATCACGCCGGGGGAGCTTGTAGGCTGCCAGTTCTTCCAGTGTATCCGGATCGACAAGCAGGATGAAAAATTCGGTGAATCGGGCATTGAAAAGGATCATGCGCCCCTTGCTGTCGAAGGTGAGCGTGACGCACATATTGATGCTGTCGTTATACTTTTTCAGGAAGACGTCGGGGTCAATTCCTGAAGGCCCGCTGACTTCATAGGTATCGGTCATATAGGAATCGCAGTGCATATTGCTTTGCCCTTTGGGTCTTAAGTACGGATTCTGGGGAATCGACAGGTGATCGATCGGATTTTGGTATCCGGATGGAAAATCGGGATTCCGGTAGAAAGTCAAGGTAGCTGATTCGGCAGGCTCCTCCGTTTGTGTTGGGGAAGGTGCGGCTGTCGTAGCGGGCGGTTCTCCGGTTGGCGAAGGCGCAGCCGTGGATGTTGGCTGAGGTGACGTCGTCGGTTCAGTTGCCGGCGGTTCTACGGTATCATCATCACCGTCTCCGCAGGCCGCAAGCACCGGTACGATTAGCATAATGATCGTCAGAATAATGATGGCTGATTTCATGGTTTTCCCTCCTTTGATGTTATAGCGCCAATATTCAGTGATTCACAATTTTAACTTGCTGCTGGCAAGTGGGATTGATCAGGAAGCCCGATCCCTCACGCAGATCATTCCGATCATAGTCCCCAAATAAGCACTGCCATCCGGCCCCAGGGACATCGGCGGACCGAAATTGGCATACTGCAATCCGGTGCCGGTAGGAACACTGAATACCTCTTCTCCGGTTTCGAAGTCCACTGCGGTAAGAAACCAGTTGTAGTCGTATTCGTTATCCGGTATTTTCTCATATGTGTACACATAAAGCAGGCCGGTGGCAAAAGAAATCTTGGGTAGCACATTGGAAGATTCAATTGAATTGCGCCACACCTGGTGGCAGGTGTATCCACCGCTGCCATCCGGTATGAGATCGATGCGGCACAGGCCCCCTTGATGCTCTTTCCAGGATCGATAGGGGTTCATGATATCATTCCTGCGGATACCGTAGTTGTTATCGACGATCACTGAATATTCAAGTCCCGCCGGCCCCTCACGCACCAGCCCCGGCAAGCCGTTTTCGGTTGTGCTTATGCCTTCGTCAAACACCGGGATCCGGCACGCTTCGCTGCCATCGTAACGCCTAAGAAAGAGAATGTCCATTCTCGGCTCAGCGTTATTACTGATCGCCACCATCTCGCCAAACAATTGAGGCGTTGTCCCCGATCCCTGGTTGAAATTACTTGGTTTGATACGTGTACCACGATCATACTCCGTGCGCCAGTCGATCACCGGGTTACCGCTGTCATCAGCATTGAACCGGTACATGGCATGATCCGAAATAATAAAGACGCCATCCTCGCCGACAGCGAAAGAGTTCTGTAATTCCTCCCCTTCCAATTCGATGGTGTGAACCTCGCCGGTATCCCGATCCACAGTTCCCACCACGCCGTAGCGGGTCGTGAACCAGAGGTGCTCGTTTTCCCAGTCAGGAATAGTCATCTGAACGTGGTCCCGGGCGGGAAATTCCATCGGAACTATGTAGTCAGAAAGATCGTAACGCCTCAGTTGTTCGAACTCACCCTTTTCGTCATTAAACTGAATGATCTGGATAGCGTTCTCACTATCGGTCAGGAGAATCCGATCCTGAAAATCGACGACAAAATACGTCGCGCCTGAAGTATCCTCAAACGGAAATAACGGGTCTGCAGGGTCGCGCGGTGGCAGTTCATAGGATGCCATGATATCGAGCGTAACAGGGTCAACCAGCGCAATTTTGAAACCCAGGAACGCTGCGCTGGTGGTCAGTATGCGATCCTTAGAATCGAAAGCAATGGTGGCCACCGTATTGGGTCCTTCCGAATACGTTTTATAAATGACTTCCGGATTGATATTCAGTGGACCGGGGGTTTCATATGTATCGGTCATGCAGGCATCGTTGTGCATATTCGATCTACCGTTGGGTGCCAGATATGGGTGCTGAGGGACGGTTAGATGAAGGATTCCGGCTTCTGGTGTTTCGGTTGGCCCTGGGCTGGCAGATGGTGTGGGTATAACAGTGAAGGCAGGAGAAGGGCTCTTATCTTCCTCGCTATCGCATGCAGCGAGAACCGGCAGTATGAGTATTAAAACAACCAGCAGGCAGACGGATAATCTCATAATCCAGATCCTTTCATTCATTGTAATTATCTGAAAGGTACTCTCCCCATTACTATCGGATTTCACGCCGGGTTTACCTCAACCATATCAGCGAAACCTGTTATCGGCTGATACCTTCACGCAGCGCGACCCTTCAGTGACGCTATGAGGCGAGGCTAAAGCCTCGCACTACGAGCCGGAGGTGCCAGATGAGCTCCCTGACAGTATCGGACATCTAAAGGATATCCTCGAAACACCGTTCGTCGTAAAAACAGCATTCAAGTTCATCGTGATTGGGATACCAGACCTGGGCAAAGAAAGGATTGACCTTGGCGATCTCGTCATAGTTCCAGGGCGGCGGTGTACATTCCGGACACCAGTGCCCGGCCAGCAGGATCAGCGTAGGACTCCCCTCGAACTCATGCCCGAATGCGCACTTCCACCGAAGCCTGGTGGTGAGGTCTCCTTTTGTCATGTTCTCGGAAAGACACTCGCCACCACGGAACTCGGCTGCGCTTTTCATATCTTCCAGATCCAGTTCGGATTTTGGCTTACTTTCATCATATCCATGGTCCAAACGAATGTAATCGTCCCCACCACAAACAGGCATATCTCCATTCCATCCGGGAATACTCTCCCATTGGGCTCTGGACTTGAAAAACGCAGTGATTCTGCCTTCGAGATTGTTATGAACCCAGTGCATGGTGCCGTCTTTCCTTTTGATCATTGGTTCCATGACGAACTTTTTAACCAGTGTTTTCGGAATAAGCGATCCCACGCCGGGAAGAGCAGCAATTCTTACGTACCAGGGTAAATGTTTTTGAACTTGCTGGAAATGATCCTGTAAAGTATCTTTGCGGAAGTGGAGATATTCATCCAGGACGTGGGAATCCTCAAACCACTGGCAATGGAAATTCCTCAGCGCGAACCAGTTCCGTTCCATGATCTGTTGAGCCCCCCCCATTCCCAGGCGCTTGAACATAGTATCCATATATTCCAAAAACACCACGCGGCAATAAGGTCCGCCTCCTATATTGTAAATTCCGCGCCAGAAATCTTCCGGTACATCATCTTCACAGGCATTGGCCAGCAACCTGCCCGCATCATAGGGCGTTACAAATTCGATATGAGTATTAAGCGGTTGATGGAACATGATCGGATCCATTAGCGACATTGTATCAGGGATAGCAATATAAGTCTGACGGCAGGAAACCCAGTATTTCAATCCCGATTCGATAACCAGTTTTTCGGCCTCGATCTTGGTTACCGCATAATTGTCGTAGACACTGGGTTTCAGTGGATCCCCAACTCTGCCGATATGGATCGGCGGGAGCCGGTCCCCGGTCATCGCTACAGACCCGATATTGACAAGCTTGATGCTATCGGGATCCGGTTGCGCTTTAATAGCATTCACGATGTTTTCGGCGGAACCCGCATTGATCTTCCATGCCATATCCGGGTCGTGATCGGCCGCCGGCGCAATGAATGCCGCCGGATGCAGGACATAATCCGCGCCGGTGACGCATTCGAACACATCTTCGAAATTGGTCAGGTCCCCCCAGACGATTTTGACGCCCGGTTCATTGACGAAAGGCGCCATCATTTTCCTGTTCTTTTCCGAAGGGCGCACCAGCGTCACAATATTGAATCGGTCTCTACGCCCAAGCAATTCCCGAAACCCAGCATGACCCATCGAACCGGTAGTTCCAGTAATAAATACAGTCTTTTTCCCCATCTGCCTTTTAATTCTCCTAAATCACGGATATTTTTCACATATAAAGTATCTTAATACACTATGGTGCCCGCTGGCAATTTCCCCACTGGTTTTTTACACAACGCGCGCTATGTGTGATAAAATGACAATCGGTATGAAACGGTATTTCCTGGGACTCGATATAGGCTCAGTCAATGCCAAGTTAACACTCATCGACAAAGATTCAACCCTTCTTTATTCTGATGCCGAGCGCGTTATCTCTGGCCCCAAAGCAGCAATTATCTCACTGCTGTCTCGACTCGAGCAGCAAGTAAGCCTGAGCGATATTGCGTCAGCGGGCGTATCGGGTTCAGGCAAAGGTGCTATCCCCCCGGCAATGAACTGGGCCAGCTACAGTAGTCCCCTGGCCATTATTTCCGGTCTGCTATTAACCCATCCGGATGCCAGAACCATCATTCAGATAGGTGGCCAGAGCTCTCTGGTCATTGAACTGGAAGACGGACTCAAGAAACCGTGGAAAGTATCTTCAAATCCGCTATGTGCCGCGGGCACCGGCCGTTTTCTGGAACAGCAGGCCTACCGGCTGGGTATAAGCCTGCAGGATTTTGCCCGTCTGGCACTCGAAAACGAAGGCAGCCCCCCTCGGATTGCCGCCCGATGCAGTGTATTTGCCAAGAGCGACCTTATTCACCTGCAACAGAAGGGTGCCCCTATCGAAGCGATTCTATGTTCGTTATCAGACAGCGTGGCTCGAATGGTGGCATCTTTTAAGAAGGGGCCCTTCACAGACCCCGTATTCTTCGTTGGGGGGGTCGCCTTCAATGCAGCCGTGGTGAAATGCTTGAACGAAGTCATTTCTGCACGCAATGAACAGGAAACTACGGTTACAGTGCCCGATGGCTACTGGCATATGGAGTCGCTGGGATGCGCAATACTGGCTAAGGAATCCGAAAGGGAATCAAAGATCGTCATCCCCGAGCAGGAAGAGGTAGGGGAACGGTATTTCATCATGCCGAAACTTGCCCGCTTTTCACAGAGTAACGTCTGGGAACCACCCCCCGTCGAAGGCCCGTTCAATGGTTACCTGGGAATCGATGTGGGTTCGACCAGTACGAAAGGGGTCATACTTGATGAAACCCGCAGACAGGTACTGGCTAAAAACTACCTGATGACCGCGGGCCGCCCCCTGGAAGCAGTGAAACAGGTGTTGAAAAACCTCTACGCAGAGATGGGGGATAACGCGCACATCAAAGGGGTGGGGGTTACCGGCTCCGGGCGATATCTGGTAGGCAGTTTCCTTGGAGCGGATCTAATCAAGAATGAGATCACTGCACAAACCCGAGCAGCAGAAGAACTGGCTCCAAACGCCGATATAATCGAGATCGGTGGGCAGGATTCCAAACTGGTTATCAAGCGTAATGGCGTGGTGGTCGATTATCAGATGAACAAAGCCTGCGCCGCAGGCACAGGCAGCTTCATCGATGAGCTGGCTGAGATGCTTGGGGTAACGGTAAAAAATGGGGAATTCGCCAATCTCGCCTTTGAGGCTCCCTATCTGATCGATCTCGGTTCCCGGTGCGCCGCATTTATGGGCCAGGCCGTTGCCTCTGCGCAACAGGAAGGGGTTCAGATTGAGATCATCACCGCCAGCCTGGCCAATTCCATTGCACGCAACTACCTTTCCAAGGTCGTTGAAAAGCGGCGGCTGGGTGATGAGGTGGTCCTCACCGGAGCTGTGTTTTACAATGAAGCGGTAGTTTCCGCTTTCCAGCAACTTCTGGAGAATACTCAGCTGATCGTCCCGGAACACAAGGAGGTCACGGGGGCCATCGGTGCCGCGCTCCTGGCCAAGGAAGATATGCCGGCAGGTGAATCCCGTTTCAAAGGATTCCGGAGACTGATCGAAGAGGAATATCAACTCAGAACCTTCACCTGCAATCGGTGCGACAATAATTGTACCATCAGCCGGTTGCAGCTTGAAGGAGAGCCTCCGACTTTCTATGGAAGTCGCTGCGATCTTTACGATAGCACCGTCAGCAGTGAGAAAAAAGAGACGGCTTTTGACGAACGGGAATCACTGCTGTTTAAGGGGTACAACCCTGAAGGTGAAGGCACCTTGACTGTCGGTCTCCCCAGGGCGCTTCTTATGTATGATTTTGCACCGATGTTTATTGGTTTTTTGAACGAGCTTGGGGTAAAGATTGCCCTTTCCCGTAAGACAAATCGGCATGTCATCGAAAGATCGGCGGAATTGAGCTATACGGATAGTTGTTTCCCCATCAAGCTGCTGTACGGCCACGCCGAAAGCATTAAGGATGCCGATTATATTATCTTTCCCAACTGCCTGCGCCTGGGAATCAAAGAGGGGGATGAGAATCAGAAATACGCCTGTCCCCTGGTTCAAGCATCGCCTTATCTGATAAGAGAGGCGTTGAGGCTGCACGGTAAACTGCTGATCCCTTACATCGATTTCAGTATGGGCGAAAAAGAGGTGTTGCATCAACTTTCACGAGTGGCGCAGCAAATGGGATTCAGTCGGGGTCAAGGGAAACGGGCGGCTAAAGCCGGACTTGCCACACAAAGAGATTTCGAAAGAGTTCGTGAGGAACGCGGTCGGAAGTTGCTCGACTGGATCAAAGAGACCGGGCAAATCGGTGTGGTGATCATTTCACGTGCTTATCTTTCCCAGGATTCGGGAGCCAATCTCGGAATTGCCGAACAACTGGCCCAACTGGGCGTGGTTCCCATTCCTCTGGATTTCCTCCCTCTTTCGTCAGTAGATGTTTATCAGTATTCCGACCGGCCTTACTGGATGTACGAAGCCAAAATGATTGCCGGCGCTCATATTGTAGCCAATACGCCCCATCTTTACGGGCTGATCCTGACCAATTTCGGTTGCGGGCCGAATTCATTTGTGATCAATATCATTGAAGATATCATTGCCAGCAAGCCCCTGGGACAACTGGAGATCGACGAACATGCAGCTGAAGCAGGTATCGTTACCCGAATTGAAGCGTTCGTTGATACCATCAAGGGTTTTGACCGTACCGGAAAACTCAGGCCGATAACCAAGAACATTTATCGTTCCGCCCACCTGCTGGATGATTCCAAGGGAATCCTTCTTCTTCCCAGAATGTGTCCACATGCAGAAGTGATGGCCGCCGCCATGCGCGGGTTTGGCGTGGAAGCAATCGCCTTGCCACCAGCCAATGAGAACAACCTGCTGTACAGTAATCGATTCACCAGCGGTAAGGAGTGCTTACCATACCGGGTTACGCTGGGAGATTTCCTAAGGCTCTATTACGAGAACGGCCACAACCTGGATCTAAGCGTAGTCGAGGGATTTATGGCCGGTGCTTTCGGTCCATGTCGGCTGGGAAAGTATGCTCTGGAGCAGGGTGTGATTCTTCGCGACCTGGGATTTGATCTTCAGATTCGGACCAGTGTCTCCAATAACGCGTACCGGGATTGGGGATTGGGGGCTGCTTTCGAACGCCTTTTCTGGAAAGGTGTGGTCACTTACGATTACATGCAAAAGCTTCTGTGGCGCACACGGCCATACGAAAAAATAAAGGGTTCCGCCGATGCTGTTTTCGAGGAATTGACGGCCGCTGTCGCAGAGCGGATCCAACAGAGGCAGTCATTTGATGATCTTCTAAGAGACGCCGTTCCAAAATTCAAGTATTTGATCGATCCCCAGATACCTCGAAAACCTCTGGTTGGGATTAACGGTGAAATCTTTCTCCGTTCAAATGATTTCAGCAACAACAATCTGGTTCGCAATTGCGAAGAAGCCGGATTGGAAGTAGTGGTTTCTCCGTTTGGAGAATGGGTAAAGTATTTATCGCTACGCAATATCGAGGACGGCATTAAACATAAACAGCCCATGAAAACGTTCAAAGGCTACTTGAAACGGCGAATACAGATGCACGATGAACACGACGTATTGAAAAGTTTCGCTCCGTTTATCGATATCGAGGAACCGACCATCGAGGAACTTCTGGATTATACCAAAATACACCTTTCACCCAGGTGTGGTAGCGAGGCAGTTTTGAGTATCGGCACCGGCATCGAATGGATGGTAAACCCTAAGTTCGCCGGCGTGATCTCCGTAATGCCACACGGTTGTATGCCCGGAGGAATTGTAGCTGCCATGGCGGACAATCTGAGCTGCGACTATGGAAAACCCTGGATATCGCTTACGTATGACGGTTCCCTGGAAACCAATAACCTGGTAAAGATCCAGAACTTCGCTGAAATATTGCGATTTTCCGGAAGCGCTACGTAAAAAGAGGAATCCTTCCACACATAGAACGTTTACGCAGGACATCCCTCCTATTGACATTTATACTCAAAGAGTATAGTCTAGCAACTACAATCCCCAAAACACAGGGCAAGCTGAAAATTACGAGGTTTGCTCAATTTCAAGGAGGAAAGAAATGGCAGAGAGTGTCTATAAATTCATTGAACTGGTTGGTACCAGCACAGAATCATGGGAAAAAGCCGCGACGGCCGCAGTAGAAAAGGCTGCAAAAACTGTCCGTGAGCTTCGGATTGCAGAAGTCAAAGAGCTGGATATGCAGATCGATCAAGGCAAGGTTGTAGCCTACCGCGCCAAAGTAAAGGTATCGTTCAAGTACGAGGGATAAGGCCTTTTCAAGGCCGGCTGGATATAATTGTATTCGGCACTACCTATAGCTGAGGCCGAGCCCAATTATTTTCACCTCAAGGTAAACCCAGTTCTAGTTGCTTTTGGTCAGCAACCCGCCATCCAGCGGGTTAGAAGATCTGATAAATAGTATTAATCCGGCAAATTGAATATAGTATGCCATTCCGGCCCCTGAGCCGGTCGCAGATGCGCTGTGGCGTGAATCTCCCTGATTGTCTATGAGTTTCCCGCTGGAGTTTATCCGCCGCGTGCGGGCGGGAATGCCAACAACGGGGTGCGTATTATATGTGCCGGAGTAATAATGGCTTCAGGTTCAGGGACCTGGAATCGCAGGTTAACAACAGGCCAGGGGTTTACAAGGTATTTTGTGTGCTTTTTTTCAACTTAGCAGTTATGGATATTGAATGACTCAGAACGAAGTTCAACGAAAACTTGCAGTGCTTATCGATGCGGATAATGCCCAACCGGCAATCCTTGATGGCCTCATCACTGAGATTGCCAAGTATGGGATTGCCAGCGTAAAACGAATTTATGGAGACTGGACCAATCCCAAGCTTAAAGGCTGGAAAGATAATCTCCTGGATTATGCGATCCAGCCCGTGCAGCAGTTTGAATATACCTCCGGCAAGAATGCGACAGACAGCGCCATGCTGATTGACGCCATGGATCTGCTTTACACCGAACGGCTTGATGGTTTCTGCATCGTATCCAGCGACAGCGATTTCACCCGTCTGGCCTCTCGAATTCGTGAGGCAGGTTTAATGGTCCTGGGCTTTGGAGAGAAAAAGACGCCCAGGCCGCTGGTCAATGCCTGCGATAAGTTTATTTACACTGAAATCCTGCGCAAGGACGATACATCAGCTGCCACACTGAAGAAGCGAACAAGCGCGGTGAAACTTCGCAGCGATACCAAACTGGTCAACCTGCTGAGGTCCGCGGTGGAAAACGCGGCAGGGGAAAGCGGCTGGGCATACCTGGGCAATGTAGGGCACAGCATTTCTAATCAGGCCCCGGAATTCGACCCGCGCAATTACGGCTATATCAAGCTGGGAGAGTTGATCAAGGCAACCGGATTGTTCGAGATCAATGAACGATCCTCTGACAATTCGCCAGCCAAGTCGGTATATGTGCGAGACAAGCGCAAAAAGGCTGAAGAATAGACCGCATTGAAAACATTTCTCCACTATCTTTTTTATCAAATCAGTCCGAAGCAGTGTTGCAAATCAAACTGATATGCTGTACACTCTCAAATAAATGGCATAATAAGGTTACCCATTCCATAAGGCGCACTTCCTCAGGTTCTCCCCGGGCAAGGTTCCATCAAGGCATTGGATGACCGAGTTTTAGCCACCAGTTTGAAACAGGAAAGGAGGTCATCTAATGAGTTTTTCTGACAGGGAACTAAAGTGCGCTGATTGCGGATCTAACTTTACCTTCACCACCGGAGAACAGGAATTCTTCGCAACGAAAGGCTTCACCAACGATCCCAAACGTTGTCCCACGTGCCGTTCTGCGCGTAAGACTGAACGCGGCGGCAGTTCCGGCGGCCCGCGACGCATGTACACTGTCACATGTGCCGAATGTGGAGTTGAGACCGAAGTGCCGTTTGAGCCCCGTGAAGGCAGACCTGTTTATTGCCGAGATTGCTACTCAGGTTCCAGGATTAGCAACAGATAACCGTCAACTCAGAATCGAAAGGGGCAGATCAGGCCGCCCCTTTCGAATTGAAACAGAGTGAAAGGGAGTATTGCCCTTCTTGAAAGGGGCAGGATTGATGCATATTTATATAGGGAACCTTTCCCGAAAACTAACTGAGACCGATATCCGCGAGCAATTTGAAGCATTCGGAGAGGTCGCTTCGGTTAGCCTTGTTAAAGACAGACGCAGTGGCGTCTCTCGAGGTTTTGGTACGGTGGTAATGGAATCCGAAACAGAAGGACAAGCGGCAATTGAGGGGCTCAAAGGCC
>CAZDMY010000015.1:13111-15772 GCA_964506405.1 uncultured Dehalococcoidia bacterium
AGGCCAGATTCTGGATGGGAAAATAATGGATGTGGTTGAATCAGCCCCTCAACCGGGCAAAGGGAAAAAAGGCGGGTCAAAGGGTGGCGGTAAAAAGCGCCGCCGGCTATAGAGTCCATCTTCATTCATATTGCCCGGAACTGTCATTCTGTTTTCCTCTGTTTTTCATGACATACCTCATCTTCCAGGCGGTTTACCCTGACCTCACAAGGCATTTATATCATCCAGCAGCTTCCATACCAAACCTTCTCTAATGTAGTGGATTCCCTAGAGTTTACGCATCGTTTACTTGTTGTAACGCCCTATTGACTGTTCAGCTAAGTTCGGTTAATATTTCGGTAAACGTCCATCCGCAGGCGATTAGATGGCATCTCAATTGATAATTAGAAGCACCTTTAAGTCGGTGGAGGGAAACCACGAGGCCGTTAATGGCAATGAGACAATCGCCCGCATAAACGGCAGCATAGGCGGCAAGCTGAGAATCACTAACAGAGCTTATACCGTCACGTTCAGCACCGGCGAAACAGTCGAGTTTACACGAAACAAAGGTTTCACTGTTGATCAGGTTACCTATAGTGTTTGTATAAACGGCCAGCAACTTGGCAATGTAAAGCGAAGGACGATCAAGGGTTCATACGAGGTAAACTTGTATCAAGTTGAGGTGGATAACTGCCGGCTGTTTACTATCGATGAAGGTTGGATTTCAAGAGGAACTACTCGTTATACCAATCTTGAAGGTCAGGAGATTACCGTCTTCAAAGGGCGCACCGGCCTTTTCGATTGGAAAGTAAGCTGCGCAAGCGACATACCTAAGCTTGATATAGCTTTAATTCTGTTTATGAAAGCCATGTGCGGGCTGATGATTCAATAGACCTCGATTGCGAAATAGTGCCAAAAGTAGGATTGGGAGCCTCTGCCTTCAGGCAGAGACTCCCAATTGCTTTCCAATAGTTATAAATGATGATCCAGGCACGAAGCATTCAATACCAGGAACCCGGTACCCTAACCAGTTTTCTTTTAGCGAGCAGACTACTGAATTGCATATGACTGCAGCTCAGTCGGCACCTTGCTCAGATCGTCCGCAACCGCCGGCACGATCGACGGCTGGCCGTTGTTATTCATAATAGCCTGGCCCTTTTCGCCCAGCAGGTATTCCATAAAGGCAATAGCCAAATCCGGATTCTCAGTATTGGTTGGAATGGTAACGCCGTAAACAATCGGTTTCCCAATTTGAGTAATTGTCTCTCCCGGTTCTTTCCCAGGGACTTCGATGCTCGACTGAGCATAGAAATCCTTATGTTCTACAGCGGACAGGTCGATCTCAGTTGGATACTCTACGTAATTCAACCCATGCTGCATAGCCACCGAGCTGTATTCAGACGCATAATCGAGGTCGCCACTTTCAAGCAGCGCTACCAAATCTACGGACTTGGCTCGGATGTTCTTTTCCGGACAACTGGCTACTAGATCATCATATAAGCCTGGTACATTGTAATGCTCCTCTGCCAGTTGCCAGACCAGCAAGGTGCGGTAGCCGCAAGGATCAAGCAAATCAGAGTGGCCATGTTCCACGCCATCCCGCAGCAAGATTTCGTACCAGTTGTCTGAATTGATTTCATCAGCGTATTGCGATTGATCGGTATAACACAGCACCATCTGGTTCTTGGCAAAGGTCACATACCAGTCGGCATAGTCCGGGTACATCAAAGCAGGTATAAGCGAATAATCGGCGGAGGCTATAATCTCTGCGTTTTTGCCCAGTTCGGTTACTTTTCGAATGGTCACACCACTGGATGCTGATTCACACTCGACATTAACACCCGGGTGCATGCTTTCAAATTCCGCTTCCATTTCACTAAATGGAATGGCCAGACTACCGGCATGGAAAATAGTGATCGTTCCCTTCAGTTCCGCCGAAGGTTCTTCAGTGGGTTCGGCAGCAGGTTCGGTCGGTTGTGCCTGGGTCGGTTCGGCACTCGTCTGCGTATCTTCATCGTCACCGCAACCGGCGACAGCGATGGTCATCAGGATCAATACAAGTATCAGTGATATCAGTGTTGTTATCTGTTTTCCCATTTATATCTCCCTTCTTTGCTGGTTGTTAAAATACATGTACGGCAGACGCTTTAAATGTCACATAGACTTCACCTCCTTGGGCCAGATTCATCTCTTCATAAGAGCGCCGCGTAACCAATACCACCAGTTCCGGTGGCACATTGATGGTCAGATACAGGATGGACCCTCTATCGAGAACATCAGTGATAGTACCTTGAAACGAGTTACGGGCACTTGATTGAAATGGCTCCAAGGATACCAGGATATCTTCGGGGCGCAGCGACAAATTCCTTGTTCCCCTCAGTTCGGTAAGGACTTCCAGCCGGGTATCGTCGATATACGCAAAGGCCCGGCCATCTTCGCCATCCGTCACCTTGGCACTGGTTACATTTCGTGCCATGGCAAATTTGGCGACGAACTCTGAATTCGGCTGTCTGAAGATCTGTTCCGGCGTTCCTATTTGTACCACTTGTCCATGCCCGACAACGGCGATCCGATGACCCAGCGCAACCGCTTCTTCGAAATCATGTGTTACATGAATGATAGTTAAACCGAGCTGCTTATGGAGGTCTCGCAGCTGCCTCTGGACGGTCTCCCGGGACTCAG
>CAZDMY010000016.1:0-7822 GCA_964506405.1 uncultured Dehalococcoidia bacterium
CGTCCCACCCTGGAGATCACGCCGGAGCAGGGCCCGCGCGGGACGAAGGTAACGGCTGAGGGTTCGGGCTGGCTGACCGGCATGACCGATTTTGTGACCATTGAATATAATCGTGCAGACAACAACGACAACGCGAGTGTGGCGGTGCTTCGGGCCAATGAAAATGGCGATATCTGGGCGCAGTTCACCATTCCGTCATTCAACATGAATGCGGATGAGATTAACCTGCTGTTCAAGGCAAGCGACGGCAAGAAGAATGAGAGCCTGCAGCAGATCTTCACGGTAACGGTTCCGACCATCAAGGTTGAGCCGAACAGTGCGGCGCCGGGTGAAGAAATAACGGTAACCGGTGAAGGGTTCCAGCCGAAGACACAGATCCAGGAGGTTTCGATTGCGAACTCGCCGATCGTACCGGTGTATGAGCTGGGCCTGACGGATGCCAAGGGTTCATTCGAAGTGACCGGCACGGTCCCGGGCGTGATGTCAGGTGGAAACCTGGTACGGGTACGCGTCACCCAGGATGAGGATGAGGCCATCACCGCTCCGTTCACGGTAGCGGGTGAAGTTGCTGGAGACACAACGGTAGAAGATGCTTTCTCTGAGATTGAAGAGTTGGTCACCAGGATCTGGACGTTTGATGCCGATGCCCAGGAATGGCAGGTATATGATACGGCTCCTGGCGCGCCGGATGATTTCACAATCCTGAACTCCGGCCAGGGCTACTGGGTGGAAGTAACCGAGGATTGCACCCTGACCTATGGTGCCAATACATGGAACCTTAAGGACGGCTGGAACCTGATCGGCTGGATGGGCTAAACTTAGGACTAAACTTAAAGGGGGGTAGGCCCTGTCTATACGGCAGGGTTACCCACTCATGAAAGCAAAAAGACAAATCAAGGAAGGAGGAATGAATGCCGAAAGTTAGAATTTTAATGGTTACCCTGGCGGTAGTTATGCTGCTCCTCCTCCCTGCCGTGGCCCAGGCCCAGCCCAATGTGCATGGCTTCTACGGATCGGTAATGCTCAACGGAGCTTCTGTAGAGGATGGCACAAAGGTAACAGCCATGGTAGGAGGAAATGCAGTAGCGGTAACCTACACCGGAGAGGGTACACTGGCCGACTCGCAATACAGCATCAATGTATTCCCTCAAACAGGCGATTTTGAAGGCCAGACGGTTACATTTGCAGTCGGCGATGAAGATGCCAGCGCAATGGAATCAAAGACATGGGTAGCCGGAGGTAGGGATCAACTGGATCTTAATGCCTACACTACCGGTAAAACCAAGAAGATCACGTTGAACCCGACCAAAGGTGCAGCTACCAATGTGATCGGGGAAGGCTTCTCTCATGGTCGAATGGTGCAAATCAAGTTTGCCGGGGAAATGATCGGGTCCGCTCAGGTGGATAGCGAAGGTAACTTCTACACCACCATCGTCCCGACCAAAACCGACGCCGGCAGCTACACCGTCGAGGCAAGTGATGGAGTCGGTACTTCGGCCACCGCGCAATTCCAGGTGACCGCCGGTGGTGCGACTGGCGGCGGAATCCAATCCGTTACGGTTAACACCCTGACGGCAGGACAGAACGCCAGCGCAGATTACAATGCCGATACCGGTGCACTGACACTCAATATCCCTCAGGGAGAAAAGGGTGCCACTGGTTCGGCGGGAGCCCCAGGTGAGGATGGCGATGATGCCGGTAGTTCAGTGCTGGCTATCGTAGCTTTAATTATTGCAATTATTGCTGTGATACTGGCCGTGGTATTTGGCATGCGCGCCAAACAGCAACCAGCAGCCTGATTGGCAGCTGAATAGATATCCAAAGTTGCTAAAAACCCCCCGGTTTTTTACCGGGGGGTTTTTCTATGGTTTTAGAACTTTAAGGACAAATAGAGGTAATCTTTTAATTAACCATAGTGACTAACAAACACAATTGTGGCATAATGGTTAACGATATGCTACCGAAGGAGTCTTGCATGAAACGAAAAATCGTTTACCTTATGGCTGTTATTGTTTTTCTAACTGGATTTACTTTTTACCCCTCCAATACCCCTGTTCTTTCGATCAATGCGGTTTATCCTGAGATGTATGCTGCCCAGACCACCCGGAATCCAGTCAATTTTGGCGTACAACCAGAGGACCGCCCGGTGATTCTTTCGGTTCGAATCGCCACAGGGGGCGTAATGGACAGAGTGCAGGCCGATTTGGCTGATCTCTCCGGTGCTCGATACTATGACCCGGGATCGAACATGATGAGATTTGCCCATCAGGACACCCCACTGCAAAGAGTATATGTCATTGATGGTGAAGAAGCTTACCTTTTTAAGATCGATGACGAATACGAGGATTATCAATATAGAACCGCAGTAACGCACAAGGTCATTGAAGGAAAGGCCGTTCGCAGCAACAAGTGGCAGGTGGAACTGCCCAATGCCGGATATAGAATCGGGAGTTATGAACTGCAAGTGAGGGCGGTCAACGAATTCAGTCACGGCACCACGGCAAAGATACCTTTTGAAGTGGTTAATGACTGGACGGCTCCCACCATAGACGCGACCGTTCAGAATCCGGTTGATGGGCCCGTAAACTGCCCGGGCGATAGCATTACCATTCAGGCTCGGGGGAGCGATGACCTGAGTGGTGTTTACCTGGTAAACCTGGTTGAAGTGGATGCTGTAAGCGTTTTCGGAGAGGCCGCCAATACCACGATGCACTACGAAGCGGATACAGCTATGTGGCTGGTAGACAATCGCGTACTCACCGGTATTTCTCCGGGCAGCTACACACTCAGGATTATGGCCATCGATCATGCCGGGAATCGGTCTATGAGTAATCTGACCATTCAAATCGCCAGTCAGCGTTCTCTCTTTGATATGCATCTTCACGAGGGCTGGAACCTGATATCGGTACCAAAGGCATTGAAAACACCGGCCGTAGAAGACCTTTTTGGAAGTTCGCCAGTGACGCATATACAGACAGTGAGAGAGAGCAGGTTTTTTATACCAGACACCATCGAGCCGGGATGGGGATACCTGGTAAAATCCGCTGAAGAAACAACCATACCAGTGGATATGGCTCAACATGACCCCTCGGTGCTGCCATTGATGATCGATCTGAAACCAGGCTGGAATCTTCTTGGATACGCTTCCCCAACTATGGAACCGGTAATGCCCCTTACTTTCTACCTGGGTGCGGATCTGAAGGATAAGTGGATCGTATTATGTACGGAAGACGGCGCTCAGGCTCGATCCAAATCCACATCACCCTACGTATGGGCAACTGATTCCTTCCCAACCAGCACCGGCAAACCGTCTTTTGAAAACAACAACAATCTACCGGTTTTGGAATTGGGGAAAGGGTACTGGATCTATCTCGCCCAGGAAGGCCAGCTAATCCCCTAGCGAAAGAAGGACCCTGAAATACGCGAACGACACTCAAAGGTTCGCTGATGCAGCCTGTTTGCTGCTCAAGCGGCGGCCTTTTCGGATGTTCTCCAACCGGGGATAAATCAGCATTGCCAGCGGTATCCCGAAAGAAATGAGAATCAGCAGTATGCCGCCGAAGCCCATATTTGCCAACTGAACAATGATCATATCCTCCCGCTCTCCAGGTTCGAACATATGGGGGATAAATTCCAGCAATAGTTCCTCTTCCTGTTCGAGCGTGGTTTCATAAGAGCCCTGGGGCGTTGTGATGGCTGAGATGCGAATCATGGTAATTACATCGGATGAAGCGCCGACCTCGCCATGTTTTACGTAGAAATAAAGAATAAGCCGGCGTTCGTTACCTTTTTCAACCAGCAGTTTCTTTAGCTGGACCGTCGCCTTTTCTTTACTGAACCTGGGGTATAACGGTGCTTCAATCCAACTGGCATCTTCGCCGGGAATTGTAATGAATCCTTCTTCAGCGATTTCCCAACCCATTGCGGGATAGCAAACCTCGGGCGGGTGGAAGCTGGAACGGCTTTTGCTTTGCATAGCCAGGAACCAGATTTCACGGGTTTCCGGTTTACGATATCCCCTGAGAAGAGCTACGTCGGCTCCCAACTGATTTTTCCAGGGTTCGGTATCATAGTCCTTGCCGTTCCATTCCCCTAGCTCATACGGAAACTGGCTGATGCGTTCGTTATCGCCAAAATCCATAGTCGTTCTGACGTACGTCCGATCGCTGGCCGGATCCGACAAACTGGAATAGATAAACTGGGTTTGTCTGCCGAAAAAAGTGGTCGGAGTCCCGACCATGATCGTGATGACGGCAGCCATAAGAAGAAGCCCTAAAACCCAGTGGTATTGTTTAAAAAACTCCATAGGATGCTACAATCGTACTCCATATACTCCGCAGATGTCAATCTGAATGATAGCAATTCCTGATACGAACGGTCTCATTCAGGGAATATGGACCTCTCTTTTGACATTCAGCAGGGTAGTGGTACTGTCGGCAGTGATATCATAAATACCCCAATCCACCGGAGCGGCCAGATAGAAGGCACGTGTGCCACTCTGCTCTGTCGGGGCAAGGTAGGTAGTCGTACCGGTAAAATAGAAAATCGCTGAACCTGGGGTTAGCAGCGCAGGTGTACCGCTGTTGGGAGAATAGAATCCAATATTGATAGGGATTTCCCATCCTGCCGGTTCAGGACGATGATCACCCTGGAGTGTGACGAAGATTTCAACCGAGCGGGTTTCCGCCACCTCGTCTATTCCCATATCCACGGTGGCCGTTCCGTCGAAATCACCATCGATGATGCGCGGGTCTCCTTCGAAATCCTCTGGAGCCCCCGCCACTGCCGAGTTGGTTCCGGTATCAATACAGGGGGAACTGGCCTTGAGGCGAAAATCACCGCTGCCGGGATTAACCCACTGAGGATCGGCGCTGATGTTGCCGGTTCCGATGTATGTACCTGATCCGACAGGGTCGAAATCCGAATGATTAATCGAGATGGTCGAGTTATCGTTGTTGTATATCTCGCCGACGTCGTCCCATAGGATGCAGTTGGATACTGTCACAGAGCTTGGGCTCCCCGGTTTATTACAGGCAATGGCCATTCCATTTGAAGCAAAATTTCCTGAGAAAACGCAATTTGTAATTGTTGGCGACGAATTGATGCTGCCTATTCCGCCACCATCTTGTTCTGCTGAATTGCCTGAAAAAATACAATTAACCATCACAGGTGAGGCATTGATGCAATAGATACTGCCACCATCTTGTTCTGCTGAATTGCCTGAAAAAATACAATTGGTGATCGTCGGCGTAGCATTGTTTACATACATGCCGCCGCCATTCTCATTTAAACCATTGATGATACTGAAACCATCAATCCGGGGAGCCACTCCCTCGGTAACATCAATAGCGGAAACCACTGGGCCGTTGCTTCCGCCATCTATTATATAATCTCGAGGGGATTCGCCTTCACTCACGTTTGCTCCTTGAATTACCAAACCCGCCTTCATTTCGATGTTCTCACAGTAAGTCCCAGGAGCTACATTTACCGTGAAGACACCCATAAACGGATCAATGGCATCCTGGATTCTGGCAAATGCATCGCATCCCATTATATGATCGTTACCTTCAGGATCCCAGACTGTTGTCCCATTCGAAAGAGGTTCACCATACTCATCCACCCAGTCATCATCTACCCACGGATCAAAATCGGTATCACATGGATCCGTTTCACCGGAATCAACATCGCCATCATGGTTGGTATCCTCGTCACCATCTTTAATACAGTCACTATCGGTATCATCGTTGGCAGGGTCCGTGCATGATCCGACCTCAGTCCCGTCATCGATACCATCGGCATCTGTATCATCGTTGCAAGGATTTATTCCATGGTTATACTCTTGGATATTGGTAACCCCGTCGTCGTCTGGATCTTCGTTTGCATCATTTACCAATGGGTTTACGCACGTCGCGTATTGCACTTCCCATCCATCGGGCATACCGTCGTTATCGGTATCTTCATCGCACGGATCAGTCTCGGTCGGGTCTACAATTCCATCGCCATTGACATCCTCTTCACCATCCAGGAGACCATCATCATCCACATCAGGGTTTCTGGGATTAAGGCATTCAACCGATAGTTCCACCACATCTATGATTCCATCTTTGTCATAATCCGACGTAGCATCGTAAAGCGCAATGGGGTAGTAATCATAGAAAGTCTGGCTGAGTCCGGTCACATTGTTTGTTCCGGTTACAGCCAGGCGTAATGTATAGGAACCGGGAGTGACTGCCGATATGTTCCATTGGCCCAGTGACATGCTCTTCGTTCCACCAGTCCCTCCAATTCCAGTTGACTGCCATGAATCCTGCTGATCGCAAATGAAGAAATCCTCTCCGGGACCGTAGTCAACAGAATAGACGGTATCAACTTTAAGCGGATCATTACCGTTGACCGTATCACCAAAGAGTTCAATTAAAGGACCGGGGCCAAAGAAATCATACTCATTCTCGCTGTAATGCAAATAGACCGCTACCGGTGAATATAAAGGATCACCATAAAGCACCCCGCTATTGTAGCTGTCGGCAAACCAGACAGCATCACCAAGCGGTAAGCCACGGAAAAAGTAAATCAACGTCTCCATGCAGTGATTTGAAAATGAATATCCCCCCGATTGATGATGGCTCAAGCTCCCCCAAAATGCAGTGCCATTCAGCCTGCTCAGGAAATTTGCCGCATGATCTCCCGAGCTTGTTTGTTTATGACCTTCGGTGAAAGAGCTGTTTTGCGCCAGTTCAGTTCCGCCATTGTAGATATCGGTAATCGAAAAGATATCAAAGCCCACTTCGCCATCGATTACTTGGGATGTTTGTAAATATACCCTGATTATGTCGTACTTCCCGTCCCAGTTATCACTGTGATTTGGCTGTGCCGGGTCTACTTCGAAAGTACTGCTGAAATAGGTCCATGCAGAATCACCTGTTGAAATAGAAGGTGTAGTTTCATAAGGATACAAAACCCAACTGCCACCTTTTTCATGTATTCGAAAATATATTCTGATGTTTGCACCTGAGGTTTGTACATTTTGACCCCGATACCAAAAGCTTACCTGGTATTGCTGAGGAGTGCCAGGATCATATATTTCATCAACATAAGCATCTACCGGTTTGATATATATGGTTCTTTCATCAAAACATGTAACCGTAGGTGTTCCGCCAATTTCACTACTATCAACGTAACACACCGGCGTGCCCACCTGATCCAGGTTCCTGAACCACATGCTGTAATTATCATCATAACCTTCATCAGTCCGCACATCCGGGAATGCCATATAGTTTTCCTCACAAGAAACCGGTTCCCATCCTGTCGGCCAAACCGTTAAATAAGAAACCGGGAATGACTGAAAGTTATACCCCATAAATCCATCAGCAACCCCAACACATCCGGTATTGATTTCTTTGAAAGGGTCCGTTGAAGCTGCGCGGCAGGCAACCGGGTCAACCGTGTCTTCACAGAGTGCTTCACAACCACAATCTGAATCCGGGCACTGGTTCACACTGTTACGTCGCCAGTTAAGCAGATTATCAAAATTCCCAACCGTTGGCTGTCCGTCAAGATATCCCAGATAGACTAACGCACTATCCGGGATCGGTTGACGGGAGCTGCTGTGGCCCGGGTAGATTTCATTTGTTCCTATTACACTTGTTAGTTTCACAACGCATTCCTGGGGGGATTTCCCGCTCGAACTCGTCTGCGGGTTTTCAATATGGGTAAGACACTCTTCACAGGAAGTGTACCTCGTTCCGGTTGTTGTGCCGCTATTGACAAGGTCGCCAAATAACCCGTGCTGGTAGCGCCAGGCTGTCATGGTGCCACCATATAC